>CAMTOS010000008.1 GCA_947074195.1 uncultured Bacteroides sp. | reverse complement strand
GAGTAGCTGACTACGGATCAGCCGGTTACAGGTTTGAATCCTGTCGCGGTCACACGAAAGCTTTTGCAATTGATTTGTAAAAGCTTTTTTGTTTATATCTAATCAGCAAAAAACCTCCTGACATGTGAAATATCTTATAGATATCCGCATTGTTCAGGAGGTTTTTGTATGTATTACTGACGATAGCTACCCGACGTACCAGCAATAGCTTGTCAGCGTGCCGCCAAGCTATCGCCGGCATATCAGTTATAGCTTACCGACAAACTACTCTTCCAACAGCTTTTTCATGAAAGCTTCTGCACCTTCTTTGTCGGTTGGTACCGGCGCCCACGATGCAAAATTCTCAGGAGAAAGTGCAGCAAAAGGACCTTCTTTAATTTCGTAAATAACCGTATTTGGTTCGAGTACCAGAATAGAATGCCAGGTGCCTGCCGGAATCTCGATTCCATACTCCCCTTTCAGCGGATTTAATTCGCGCTTCTCGATAATGTTTCCTACTTCATCATAAACGATAGCCAGCAAACTGCCGCGCAATACCAGATAGATTTCTTCTTTATCGGGATTAGAGTGACGGTGAGGAGGTAAATAGGTTCCCGGTTCGAGTGCATTTAGCATACGGTGCACTTTAGCGTCCATCGACTCATGGAAATTATAGTTCATGCGCAAGCGCTCATTATTCTTTGCCTGTCCGGACACATTGTCCAGCAATTCTTCGGTAATGTATTTCATTTCTTAAAACGATTATTTGTTTTCGGCTGCAAAAATAGAAATATATTTTATCACTTATTTCCTCTTTTTTAAAATAATCCTTTAATTTTGCCGCACACATTCATTGCCGCTATAGCTCAGTTGGTAGAGCAGCGCATTCGTAACGCGCAGGTCGTCAGTTCAAGTCTGATTAGCGGCTCAAAACATTCTGAATTACTTCTGCAATAGTCCGAACAAAACCCATATCTATCTTTGTTATAAGCTCAGTATTAATAACTGATTATTCACTTAACAACTTAAGATATATGACAATAGAAGAACTTATGGCCTATGATAAATCATTGGCTAAATCGGAAGATGTTTATGATGTTTTTGCACATAACTATATTGCAGATGCCATAAACAATAATGATGACAAACTGGACGAGCTATTGAAATGCAACAGTGAATCGGATATGAACGAAATCATCAGAAAGATTTATGATGTGAACTATAAAACAAATTATTTTTCACCTGATGATGATTGATATAAACTTATATAGTAAAGCCGGGAAATTATCTTAGTAACTGATAATTTCCCGGCTTTGTTATTTCTATTAAATCTCTTCGGAGACTAAATCTTCCCATCGGCAAAAGTCCTTAAACCAAACGATAGCCGACTGAAGTATTTTTTCTATATCGGTAGCAGCAAGAGTCGGAGGTGTTGGCACTTCCTGATGAACATAAGCCACAAAAGGCATTTCACCTCCATAACAATTAGTATAAACTAATGGCAGACTGACCTGTTTTTCACTAAGCACTACATCACCCCGGTAAACGATTTCAATAAGGAGACATGTGGGTAGATGCAAAATGACGTTTCGATCCTGCAACACACTGCCCGAACCGATAAAATCTTCGAGAAAAGAAAATTCGGGTAAATTCTGAGGCAAGGATGTGGAACGTTTTTTATAAGCAAATATTCCAAGTATACTATTATCATTTCCGTATACATAAAAAGCATTTATATCGTCATTACATGGAGTATCGCCATCGATTGCCGGCATGATAGAACATTGTACACTTTGCCGGATAACAAAGCCACCAGCATTACCAGCCAGACACTCCGCCTTACATAAGGCATCTTCCATTTCTAAATAAGTTTCTCGTATTTGCTGCATATCATAAAGAGTTAGATTTTAATTCGATTTAAAATTAATAATTTTTCTATACATATATCCAAAGAAAAGGATAAGTTTGATGTTTGAAGCACGATTTTAACGGATATTTCTGTTTTCAGAAGCCAACTTACATTCGTGTGAAATAAGTAAACAAAAGTAAAAAACAGTTGTTATTGAGATAGAATCAAACCAATAAACAACAGTTTTATGAAGAAATTGAAATACGCAATTGCAAGTCTGTTCTTTCTCTTTGCAATGACACTGACCATAAACGCGTCTACTCCACAGGCTGTTCTAAATGCTTTTCAGAAACTCTATCCTGATGTGACCGATGTGGTTTGGGAAAAGAAAGGCACATATGATATTGCCTGTTTTATGCTGAATGGATTCGAACGGAATGCATGGTTTACACGCGATGGCGTGTGGAAGATGACAGAAACCGATTTTAAATCGCTGAACATCATTCCGGCTCCGGTAGCAAAAGCATTCTGGAAAAGCACAATGGCCGCTATGGCTACGCAGTATATCAGGATTGTGACTTTGCCCGACAATCAGCCTGAAGTAATTGTAATTGATGTTCAGGCCTGGAATTCTCCTGAAGAGTTTCAGTTGTTTTATAGTCCCGATGGCAAACTTCTGGAAACTTTGAATGCTACAGAAACTGGCGGAGAAATCTATCCCGACTTATTTAATTGATGAAGCAAGGGTAATAGTCCCTATTGATATAACGACTTAATTAAACATCTTTTATGCCTCATTTGCGAAATGCCGCAAATGGGGCTTTTATTTATAGGAGTAATCTTTGTACATTTGCATAATTATTCTGTAATAAAGAAAAGATGAATCAAAAGAGCAAAAAGATTTTTTTACTGGTTTTTTTATTGATTATCGTTGTGGGTGGTGTTGTTAGCGGACTGGGCTATTACCATCTTCTTTCCCCTCAGTTTCACCCTGAGCAAAATGTCTATATTTATATCGACAGGGATGATACAGCCGATTCTGTGATTCACAAAATCGAAACAATGGGTAATCCGAAAACAATGACTGGTTTTAAGCTTTTTGCCAAAAAGAGAGATCTGGATAAAAATGTCCGAACCGGTAAGTATGTCATCAAACCGGGCGATTCGGCTTATCAGCTTTATAGCCGGATTTCACGCGGATACAAAGAACCGGTTAACTTGACGGTTGGAAGCACTCGTACGCTGGATCAGTTGTCAAGAAGTCTTGGCCGTCAGCTAATGATCGACTCAACAGAGATTGCTACCGTATTGAATAATCCGTCTACGATCGAGGCACTGGGTTATACGAATGATAACATCAGTACACTTATTATTCCAGACACTTATCAGGTGTACTGGGATATCAGTGCCGAAGAATTGCTGGAGCGTTTGAATAAGGAGCATGCCCGTTTCTGGAATGACAAAAGACTGGCACAAGCCGAAGCCATCGGGATGACTCCTGATGAAGTTTGCACACTGGCATCGATTGTAGATGAAGAGACGAATAACAATCCTGAAAAACCTATTGTGGCAGGATTATATATTAATCGCCTGAAAAAAGGAATTCCGTTACAGGCCGATCCGACGGTGAAATATGCCTTAAAGGATTTTGGTTTAAGACGTATTACTAATGAACATCTGAAATACGACTCACCCTACAACACCTATCTTAATGCCGGACTTCCTCCCGGTCCTATCCGCATACCAACCAAGCAGGGCATAGAGAGTGTACTGAACTATGCACAGCACGATTACATATATATGTGTGCGAAAGAAGATCTTTCCGGAACACATAATTTTGCCGCCACTTATGGCGAACATATGCGCAATGCAAGGAAGTATTGGAATGCGCTGAACGAGAGAAAGATTTTTAAATAAAACTTAGTAAGATTGCTTATAAAATGTATCTTTGTCAGGTAAAATAATTAACCTGAGTTAAATACAGAATGATATGAGCAAGCAACTCTTACTCGGCGATGAAGCCATTGCGCAAGGTGCTCTCGATGCCGGACTTTCGGGCGTATACGCCTATCCGGGTACACCTTCTACGGAAATTACCGAATACATTCAGGGAAGTCCTGAAACAACCGAAAGAAAAATACACAGCCGATGGGCTTCCAACGAAAAAACTGCCATGGAAGCGGCTCTCGGTATGTCGTTTGTCGGCAAACGTGCATTGGTCTGCATGAAACATGTAGGGATGAATGTGGCAGCCGATTGTTTTATAAATGCGGCAATAACAGGCGTAAATGGCGGTATGGTTGTACTCGCCGCCGATGATCCAAGCATGCACTCTTCTCAAAACGAACAGGACAGCCGTTTTTATGGTGATTTTGCCCTGATTCCGATGCTGGAACCCAGCAATCAGCAGGAAGCTTATGATATGACTTACCATGGTTTCAGATTCTCTGAAGAAACCGGCGAACCTATTTTGATGCGTATCGTTACCCGCCTTGCCCACTCTCGTGCCGGCGTGGAAAGAGCGAAAATTCTGCCGCAAAATCCCCTTTCGATCAGCAAAGACCCACGTCAGTTTATTCTTCTTCCGGGCAATGCACGCAAGCGTTATCAGGTTTTGGTAGATAAGCAGGCTGAATTCATCTATGCATCAGAAAATTCGATTTACAACAAATATACAGATGGACCAAATAAGAAACTGGGTGTCATAGCCTGTGGTATCGGCTATAACTATCTGATGGAAAACTATCCGGAAGGATGCGAACATCCTGTACTGAAGATTGGCCAATATCCGCTTCCCAAAAAGCAATTAGAGCAATTGGTAGATAGCTGTGATGAAGTTTTGGTGCTCGAAGATGGTCAGCCATTCGTTGAAAAGCAACTTCGCGGATATCTGAACAGAGGCATTAAAGTGAAAGGCCGTATGGATGGCACTCTGCCCTATGCCGGTGAATTGACTCCCGATACGGTAGCTCAGGCATTAGGCAAAGAATCAGCATCGACTTTCGAGACTCCTGATTTGGTTGAAATGCGCCCACCTGCACTTTGTGAAGGTTGCGGTCATCGCGATGTATATACTGCATTCACCGAAGTGCTGCGTGAAGAATATCCTGAACATAAGGTTTTCAGTGATATCGGTTGTTATACTTTAGGTGCAAATGCTCCATTCAATGCGATTAACTCTTGCGTGGATATGGGCGCCTCTATCACTATGGCCAAAGGTGCTGCTGATGGTGGTCTTTATCCATCGGTATCGGTAATTGGCGACTCAACTTTCACCCATTCGGGAATGACGGGTTTGCTGGATTGCGTGAACGAAAATTCGAATGTAACTATCGTTATTTCTGATAATGAAACTACTGCAATGACCGGCGGTCAGGATTCAGCGGGTACAGGCAAAATTGAAGCGATTTGCGCTGGTCTGGGTGTTGATCCGGAACATATCCGCGTTGTCGTTCCATTGAAGAAAAACTATGAAGATATGAAACAGATATTCCGTGATGAATTGAATCATAAAGGAGTGTCGGTGATTATCCCGAGAAGAGAATGTATTCAAACATTAGCACGCAAAAAGAGAAAAAAATAAGCCATGAAAAAAGATATTATTTTATCAGGTGTAGGCGGTCAGGGTATTCTCTCTATCGCTACAGTTATCGGAAAAGCAGCCTTAAAGGCTAATCTTTATATGAAGCAGGCCGAAGTTCATGGAATGAGCCAGCGTGGTGGTGACGTTCAGTCGAATCTACGCATCAGCGACTCGCCCATTTCATCGGATTTAATTCCGAAAGGCAAATGCGATCTGATTATCTCTCTTGAACCTATGGAAGGATTACGTTATCTCCCCTATCTGAGTAAAGATGGATGGTTGGTGACCAACGAGACGCCTTTCATCAACATACCTAATTATCCTGATCAGGATAAACTATTTGCCGAGATTAATAAATTACCGCATAAGGTATTGATCAATGCAGACAAAATAGCCAAAGAGGTGGGCACGATACGTGTAGCCAATATGGTTTTGCTTGGTGCTACTACACCTTTCCTCGGAATCGATCTGGAATTGATTCAGGAAAGTATACGCGATATTTTTGGTAAAAAAGGAGAAGAGATTGTTGAGATGAATCTCACTGCGCTTGCTGCGGGAAGAGCAATTGCAGAGAAAATTCTCTAAACTACTTTCGAACCAGATGACTTTAGTGTGCCGGTTTTCTAACTCTGAGTAGAGAATTGGCACATTTACTTTATAACTTTAAATGACAGATTTATGACATCTAACTACTGGGAAGAACGAATAGAGACGATGAATGCTGATGATTTGCAAGAGTTACAGTTGAAGCGTCTGAAGAAAACGGTTGAAACTGCTTTTAAGTCGCCTTTTTACAAAGAGATTTTCGAGAAGAATAATATTACACCGGAAAGTATAAAAAGCTTAGAGGATATCCGGAAAATACCATTTACGGTGAAAGCGGATATGCGTGAACACTATCCCTTCGGTTTAGTGGCTGGTGATATGAAAAATGACGGAGTTCGCATACATTCATCGAGCGGTACTACCGGTAATCCGACAGTTATTGTTCATTCGCAACATGATCTTGATTCCTGGGCAAATCTGGTGGCTCGTTGCTTATACATGGTGGGTGTACGAAATACGGATGTATTCCAAAATAGTTCCGGCTATGGAATGTTTACCGGAGGATTGGGCTTTCAATATGGCGCTGAACGACTGGGAGCATTAACTGTTCCGGCAGCTGCGGGTAATAGTAAGCGACAAATTAAGTTTATAAATGACTTTCATACCACTGCACTTCATGCCATACCAAGCTATGCCATTCGTTTAGCTGAGGTCTTCCACGAAGAAGGTCAGGACCCTGTAAGCAGTTCATTAAAAACACTTATTATCGGTGCAGAACCGCATACGGATGAACAACGCCGTAAAATTGAAAAGCTACTCGGCGTAAAGGCATATAATTGCTTTGGAATGACAGAAATGAATGGTCCTGGAGTAGCCTTTGAATGTAAGGAACAAAACGGTATGCATATCTGGGAAGACTGCTATCTGGTAGAGATCATCAATCCTGAAACAGGAGAACTCTTGCCAGATGGAGAAATTGGCGAATTAGTGCTCACTACACTCGACCGCGAGATGATGCCTTTGCTCAGATATCGTACCCGTGATTTAACACGAATCATTCCGGGTAAATGCGCTTGCGGCAGAACACACCGTCGTATTGACCGTATTAAGGGCCGTAGTGATGACATGTTTATCATCAAGGGGGTAAATATATTTCCAATGCAAATTGAAAAGATACTTATGCAATTCCCTGAGTTAGGCAGCAATTATCTGATCACACTTGAGACGAAAAACAATCAGGATGAAATGATTGTTGATGTAGAATTAAATGATCTTTCGACTGACAATTATATTGAACTCGAAAAAGTCCGGAAAGAAATTACGCGTCAGCTGAAAGATGAAATATTGGTAACACCTAAATTAAAACTGGTAAAAAAAGGATCGATTCCTCAAAGCGAAGGCAAAGCGGTAAGAGTAAAAGATCTCCGGGAAAATAAATAGATTAAAATGGATAAATTAAAGAAAAGAATACTTCAGGACGGAAAATGTTTTGAAGGTGGCATTTTAAAAGTAGACAGCTTCATCAATCATCAGATGGATCCAACTTTAATGAGTGATATTGGTAAGGAATTTGCAGAACGATTCGCTGCGGTTAAACCAAATAAAATCATGACGATAGAAGCAAGTGGAATCGCTCCGGCTATCATGACTGGCTATTTCATGAAATTGCCAGTGGTATTTGCCAAAAAAAAGTCGCCAAAAACCATGCAGAATGCATTGACTACAACAGTTCGCTCGTTTACCAAAAACAGAGAGTATGAAGTAGTCATTAGCAAAGACTTTCTGACACCTGATGACCGTATTCTTTTCATAGATGACTTCCTTGCTTATGGCAATGCAGCTGTAGGCATTATCGACCTGATAGAGCAAGCAGGAGCTCAATTGGTAGGTATGGGTTTTGTAATAGAAAAAGAGTTTCAGGAAGGCAGGAAACTATTAGAATCCAAAGGAGCTGAGATTGAAAGTCTTGCCATTATCGAAAACCTTGAGAATGGTAAAATTCAACTCAAATAGAGAATCAGAATATTATACAAATTGATAAACTAAAAAGAGCCGGCAAGTGTTAAACTTACTGGCTCTTTCTTATTATAAAGAAACCGTATCGGCGATGTGATGAAACTCTGATAGAACAAGATTTGAGTGCTCGCCCCCTTTGTAATCCACTGGCTTATAGCTCCCGGAGGATGTGGCCCGCCATTAAGAACAGAAGCTTTTCTCGGTATATCAGAATAATTTGAAGAGTTTCCCAATCAGTCTGACACGGCTATTTTTATCTAATACAAAAATAATCTTTTCATATATAATAAACAAGCATTTTCGGCATTTGTTTATCCTTTCACACCCTTTAAGTCCCTTATAAAGGATATTAACAATAAAAAAGTCGGCTACTCAGTGAGTTAGCCGACTTTTATAAATCCTATAAAGTTATGTTGGTTAAGCTTCTTTAGCTTTTGCAACAATTGCTTTGAATGCTTCAGGATGATTCATCGCTAAATCAGCCAAAACCTTACGGTTGATTTCGATTCCAGCTTTGTGCAATCCACCCATCAATTTAGAATATGACATTCCTTCAAGACGAGCAGCAGCATTGATACGTTGGATCCAAAGAGCGCGGAAATTTCTTTTCTTATTTCTACGGTCACGGAAAGCATAAGTCAAACCTTTTTCCCAGGTATTCTTAGCTACTGTCCAAACATTTTTTCTAGCACCAAAGTAACCTCTGGTAAGTTTTAAAATTTTCTTTCTTCTTGCTCTTGAAGCAACATGATTTACTGATCTTGGCATAGTTTTACTGTTTTTGAATGTTAGCGCCGTTATTCACTGATAACGAACTTTGAGCTAATGCATTCGGTTAATAATAACTTTAAAATACTTTCACGCTTTAATTACTTCATAGCTAAGAGTTCCTTAACTTGGCTTACGTTAGTCGCATCTACAGTTGTAGAATAGCACAAGTTTCTTTTTCTCTTTTTAGATTTCTTAGTCAAAATGTGACTGTGAAAAGCGTGCTTTCTTTTGATTTTACCTGTTCCGGTAAGGGTAAACCTTTTTTTGGCACCGGAGTTAGTCTTCATCTTTGGCATCTTAATGATATTTAAATTATTAATTTATAATGGTAGCGCACTATACCCGCGCGCTTCGCATTTCGAATATTATTTTTCTTCTGGGCTGTCAGCAGCTTTCTCAGCAGGCTTTGGAGCTTGTTTTTTCTTAGGAGACAAGAAGATAATCATACGCTTACCTTCCAAAACAGGAAGTTGATCTACTTTAGCATACTCTTCTAGATCATTGGCAAAACGAAGCAAAAGAACTTCACCCTGCTCTTTGAAAAGAATTGAGCGGCCTTTGAAGAATACATAAGCTTTAACCTTGTCACCATCTTCTAAGAAACCAATAGCATGTTTAAGCTTGAACTTGTAATCGTGATCGTCGGTTTGTGGTCCGAAACGAATCTCTTTCACATTAACTTTAACTTGCTTAGCTTTCTGCTCCTTTTGGCGTTTTTTTAATTGATAAAGAAATTTAGAATATTCAATAATACGACAAACAGGAGGTTGTGCATTTGGTGAAATTTCCACTAAATCCATTTCTAACTCTTCAGCCATTCGCAAGGCCTGAGCTATAGGGTACACTTTAGGTTCTACATCATCGCCTACAATTCGAACTTCTTTTGCATGAATCTTCTCATTAATTCTATGCAGTTCTTTAGGCGCTACATTTCTTGGTGAAAAACGTTTACTTTCCAAATTGGCTATTGTATATTTAATTTAGTTATCAATTAATTGGCTGCAAATTTACCACTTATTTATCATATTCTGAACCTCTTCATTCACAATTTTTGCAAAATCCTCGAATTTCATGGTTCCTTTATCGCCTTCGCCTTGTTTTCTGACAGAAACTTCACCGTTTTCGGCTTCTTTTTCGCCAACTACAAGCATATATGGTATGCGCTTCATTTCATTATCACGAATTTTACGCCCAATTTTTTCATTACGGTCATCAACAATGGCACGAATGTCATTCAAACGTAAATATTCACGTACTTGTTCAGCGTATTCATTGAACTTTTCGCTGATAGGCAAAATAGCCACCTGATCAGGAGTTAACCACAATGGGAATTTACCTGCAGTGTGTTCAATCAATACAGCTACGAAACGTTCCATTGAACCGAATGGTGCACGGTGAATCATTACCGGACGATGCTTCTGATTGTCTGAACCTGTATATTCAAGATCGAAACGTTCAGGAAGATTATAATCTACCTGGATTGTTCCAAGCTGCCAGCGACGACCAATAGCATCTTTTACCATAAAGTCAAGCTTTGGTCCGTAGAATGCTGCCTCACCGTATTCAATTTTTGCTTTAAGTCCTTTTTCCTCACAGGCTTCAATGATAGCCTGTTCAGCTTTATCCCAGTTTTCATCGCTACCAATATATTTAGTGCGATTTTCTTTATCACGAAGTGAAATCTGCGCTTCGAAGTTAGTGAAGTTCATCGACTGGAATACAATCGAAATGATATCCATTACACGAAGGAATTCTTCTTTCACCTGATCGGGACGGCAGAAGATATGAGCATCATCTTGTGTAAAGCTACGAACACGTGTTAAACCGTGAAGCTCCCCACTCTGCTCATAACGACACACTGTACCGAATTCAGCCAGACGTAAAGGAAGATCTTTATATGAACGTGGAACTACTTTATACATCTCACAGTGGTGAGGGCAGTTCATTGGTTTCAAGAAATATTCTTCGCCTTCTTCAGGAGTATGGATCGGTTGGAAAGAATCTTTTCCGTATTTAGCATAGTGACCTGAAGTGATATAAAGCAATTTATTACCGATTGGTGGAGTAATTACTTCCTGGTAATCATAACGAGCCTGAATACGTCTAAGGAAATCTTGCAGACGAAGACGCAATGCAGTACCTTTTGGAAGCCACATTGGCAGACCTTTACCTACAGTTTCAGAGAACATAAACAATTGCATCTCTTTACCGATTTTGCGGTGGTCACGTTTCTTAGCCTCTTCAAGCATTACAAGGTATTCATCAAGCATCTTCTTTTTAGGGAAAGAAATACCATAAATACGAGTCAACATCTTGCGATCTTCCTGTCCTCTCCAGTAAGCTCCTGCCACATTCAACAGCTTAACAGCTTTAATAGGTGCAGTAGTCAACAAGTGAGGCCCACGGCATAAATCGGTGAATTCACCCTGAGTATATGTAGTGATACGGCCATCTTCAAGTTCTGAAATAAGTTCACATTTATATGTTTCACCTCTTTCGCCGAACATTTTAAGCGCATCCTCCTTAGCAATATCTTCTCTTACAACTGCCTCTTTCTTAGCGACAAGCTCTGCCATTTTCTTTTCAATAGCAGGAAGGTCAGATTCTTTTATTACCACTTCGCCCGGATCAACATCATAATAGAATCCGTTTTCGATGGCTGGACCAATACCAAACTGTATTCCGGGATAAAGTTCCTGTAAAGCTTCGGCAAGCAAGTGTGCACTTGTATGCCAGAATGCATGTTTACCTTCTTCATCATCCCATTTGTATAATTTTACTGAAGCATCCTCATTAATCGGACGACCCAAATCATATGTCTCACCATTCACGCTGCATGCAAGAACATCCTGAGCCAATCGTGAACTAATACTTTCTGCAATTTGCAGG
The DNA here is from genome assembly GCA_947074195.1 of uncultured Bacteroides sp. Classification (GTDB taxonomy): domain Bacteria; phylum Bacteroidota; class Bacteroidia; order Bacteroidales; family Bacteroidaceae; genus Bacteroides. The sequence goes on along the minus strand of CAMTOS010000008.1, from coordinate 40,146 downwards.
CCTGTAACCCCTTTTGCATACTCTCTTACAGAGCCATCAGGAAAAGTAATTTTTATCATAATGTATTATATCGTTTTTCTTTTTTAATCTTAATTGCGCAAAGTAACTAAATCTTTTCGACTTATCTTAAACTGATAATTATTTTTTTGACAGATAAAGTTACATTGCAATGGCTTAAATATATGAACAAAGGATTATTGACAATGAAAGCATCCTTTCTTAATCATTGTATTCTGTAAATCTCTTTATAATATTGTAAGCACTATATAAGCCTAATTCACCAGCCTTACTCAAATCTGCTATTCCTTTTTTATTATTTCCAAGGAAAATATGAGTTAATCCACGATTAAAATATGCATCGGCAAAATTAGGGTTCAGCTCAATGGCCTTATCATAATCGACTAAAGCTGCTCTGTAATCTTTAAGCATTGCACGCAGATTGCCTCTGTTATAATAAGCATATACGAAATCCGGCGCAAGATCAACTACTTTGTTCAGATCTGCAATTACAACATCGTAATCTAAACCGGTAATTTCTTTTCCATCTGTTGCATTTGTTGCACCTTCAGTCGCACGTATATATTCAAGCTGTTTACACCTTACTAAAGCGCGCATAAAATAAGAAGGATAAAAAGTATTATTCAATGCTATTGCAAGATTTAAATCTTCGATTGAACTATTGAAATCCTGTAATAAATAGAAGTCGAGCGCACGTGCAAAGCGATTATTTACATTCATAGGATCGTTCAAAATATCAGATGTATGCACATCTATCAACTGAAAGTGGAATTTAACCTGCTCTTCAGTAAGAGGCGCTTCCATATTTGTAATAATCAAACGTTTTGCAAAAGCTTTACTTTGATTCAGATCATCAATGAAATTATGATAATTAGTAGGTTTCTTAACATCGCTGTTACGTTCATAGTAACTTAAAGAAAACATCGGTTCAAGTCGGATATTAACATTTCGGTCCTGAACGCGGCCACGATAATCACTCTTATATTTTCTTTCTTCTTCAACGTCATCAGCAATTACAATCTTCCGATAGTTTGCAATGTTTTTATCAGATTTCTTTCTAGTTTTATCTTCTTCAGTTTCTTCATCAGAATTATCAGAAGCAGTATTCGAATTCTGGAGTTTATCAAATTGAGATTGAACAAGTTTGAATTCGTCCTGCTCTGCTCCATGTTTATCACCAATCTTTTTTCTGGCTTCAGCACGATAATAATATCCTGTTAGAAAATTAGGATGTTGTTCTATAACAGTAGAATAATCAGAAATTGCACCACGATAATCACCTGTTTGTGCGCGAAGCAATCCACGATTGAAGGTAGCCATCATATTATCAGGCTCCGCTTGCAACACAAAATCAAAATCATCAATAGCTCTGTTATCATCACCGACCTGTGCTCGCAACAAACCACGATTAAAATGGCCAATAAAGTTATTTGGTTCAATTTCAAGTGCAAGGTCATAATCATTCATTGCACCACGCAAATTATTCTGGTGAAAACGAGCTAATGCACGGTTTATATAATTTCCGGAATTTCTTACACTTAAACGAATAGCCTGATCTAAATCTGATTCAGCTGAAGCATATTCACTTTGCTGTAATTTAAGTAACGCTCGCGCAGACCATGCATCGGGATCATATTTATCAAGTTCAAGCGCATAATTGAAATCATCAAAAGCCTTTAGAGTATCTCCCTTCTGTATATGAACTTCACCGCGCATAAGATATGCACGTGTATAACGGGGTGAAATAGCCAACATTTTATTCAAATCATTTTCAGCTGCTTCATAATCTTTCTGCTGCATATGAGAAAGAGTCAGATTATGCCATAACGTCAGATTTTCAGGAGCATACTGAAGAGCTTTTGTATAATCTTCAATAGCACCGATATAATTATTCTGACGAATTCTTGCCAAACCACGTATTTGATAGACACCAACTACAAAGGGATTACGTTCTATTGCCAGATTACAATCATCTTCTGCTCCCTGGAAATCATCGAGATTAATTTTTGCAAGACCACGAAAGAAATAAGGTTCATACAAATAGGGTTTTGCATTAATTACCTGATTGAAATATTGGATTGACAATACATAATCCTCAAAATAAAGTGCATTTCGGGCAATCATCATTACTCTTTCCGTATTTATCTGTGCGCTTGCGTAAATCGGTAAAAAGAATAAAACAAATAATAGTTTCTTTAGCATTATACTGAGCTTAAAAACAAGTAATTAGTAAAATAGTAATTATCGATATAGAAAAAGTATGAATTTTGTCGGGCTCCCTGGCACTTTTATGAATTAAGCTTTAACCTGTTTCATTTTGTAAGAGCTTCTGGCTTTACCTTTAAGCATAACATTCAGTTTACCCTTTATCATTTGCTTGCGTAAAGTTGATAGATGATCTATAAATAGTTTTCCATCGAGATGATCGAATTCATGCTGAAAAACTCTTGAATGGAATCCATCCAACTCTTCTTCATGTTCAACAAAATCAGCATCGTGATATTTTACACGAATCTTCTTACTACGTTTAACTGTTTCATGAACACCAGGCAAACTTAAACATCCTTCATCCATCGTTTCCTGATCTTCACTTTCTTCAATAATCTCCGGATTAATATAGACTTTATTAAAATCTTTATATTCCGGATGTTCCTCAGCCAGAGGATCAAGAGTAATGATAAACATACGTATTGGTAAACCAACCTGAGGAGCAGCAAGACCAACTCCATCAGCATGATTCATTGTATCAAACATATTTTGAATTAAAACAGGTAGATCAGGATAATTTTGATCAATATTTTCAGCTTCTTTTCTTAATACAGGTTGTCCGTATGTATAAATTGGTAATATCATATTTATAAAATTTAAATCATCAAAAGGGTCGAATCATTTCTAAGTAAGACTGGAGTATAATAACAGCACTAACTTCGTCTACCAAAGCTTTGTCCTGCCGAGCTTTTTTCTTTAAACCGGCCTCAAGAATTGTTCTTTGTGCCAGAACAGAAGTAAAGCGCTCATCAACCAATTCATAAGGTAAATCAGGTAATTTCTTTTTAAGCAGATTTATAAAAGAATTGACGTTATTCATATTTTTCGATGGATTATTATCCATCTGCATTGGTTTCCCTATTACTAAACGTTCAACATCATTTTCTTTAATATACTTTGAAATAAAATCAATTAATTGATGAGTAGGTATAGTAGATAGACCATTAGCGATAAGTTTTAAATTATCACTAACGGCTATGCCAGTTCTTTTACTTCCAATATCTAATGCTAAGATTCGTCCCATATTAACGTACAAATTTACAATTATAATTTAAATCATTACAGAAATAAAAAACAAAAGGACGTCAAAAAGACGTCCTTTATTCATTTTTTGAGATTTTTAAACCTCAAAAGAGACCATATTTTATTCAAGAATTACTACGCGATTCAAGAAGTTTTTGCCCCACATGTTAGCAGTACCACCATAACCGATATAGTTAAGCTGATCTTTATTTACACCTTCACTAAGAAGAAGGTCGTAAACATTCTGCGCACGTTGTTCAGACAATTTCTGATTGAATGGTACAGACCCAGTTGCTTCATCACAATAACCGGCAATTTTATATACCATATCAGGATTTTCTTTGATAATCTTAGCAGCTAACTTAATATTAACTTTTCCGTAATCGTCAATTTTCGAACTACCAATTTTAAAGAAGATTGCACGAGGACCAGCAACCTGAACCTCTTTAATAACTTCAATAACCTGTGGCTGAGCATTTGCAAGAGCATTAAGAGCTTCAGCAAGTTCTGCCTGACATAATAATAGTTGATCACGGTAAGCATTTAGCTGATCATTAATTTCATCCATATTAATGTTACCATTAACAGGAACAAATTTCTTGCCACCAAATACATAAGTACCACCAGCAGAGAAATATACATATCCGTCAGTCTTACCACTACTATAAGCACCTAAGATTGAAGGAGTAACCTGACCACGAGCTTCAAGATCAATAGAAAAATATTTATTGATATTAAATTTCGCTCCAAGACCAACACTGGCACCAACTAAGCAACGAAGTTTGTGTCCTTCAACATCAGTTGTAGCAGGATCTGGAACAATTTCCTGAACACCGCCACCAGGGTTGTTACTTTCATAACCAACAACCCATTTAGCATAATTTTTCACAAAGTTTACAGAAGGTCCCACAAATAGAGTACCTTCGAAAACACGACCTGGTTTATAGCCGCAAAAAAGATTTGTCAGGTTAATCATACCATCAAGATTTACCCCAACATAGTTTTCTTTACGTTTTACTTTAGATCCACTTTCCAAAAAAGGATAAGCCGTTTTTTGACGTGACTGCCAGCCATATACCTGTCCACGAATACCAACAACCGGATTCACTAATTTACCTACAGATAAATTTACCAAAGGTGTAATCGAACTACCAAATTTAGTATCCGGATTAGCCGTAGCCTGCATACCTACTCCAATGCTCATAAAGATATTGTCATTCCAGCTTTCACTGGTATATTTGACTCTATCCTGCGCACAAACAGTAGCAGTTGCTCCGGCAAATAATAAAGATAATATAATTAATTTTCTTTTCATTTTACTTACTATTTAAATATCAAATGTCTTTCAAACTATAAATAGACTATTAAAGTTTTATTTCAAACAAAACTTAACCATAAAACCACCAGTAAAATATTTCATTTTTTGCATTACAAAATGAGCTTGTATATGTCGAAAAAATAAATATTTAGCTCCCATTGAGAAGTTCTTCGAATCATATTCAGCAATAACATTCAAATCAGGTGCAAAAGATGGCGTATAAGAAATACCGGCTGCTAATCCGTTTAATTTATACTCAATTCGTCTATTATATAAGTATGATAAACTCACAGCAAAATTTTGTTCTCCGATATTCACATGCTTTGTTGCTGCCACATAAAATCGATTGAAATATCCATTACCTTTTTCAGATGCAATTGTAGAACCTGAAGATGTAAAAGGATCCGATGTTCCGGCTGCAATAGCTGGCATGTATTTCCAAAATTGCCCTTCTTTAAGAAGTCTCAACTTCAAAGAGAAATAACGATCTTGATTTGTAAAACCTGAATAACCATAAGGTTTTAATCCTAATGCCTCTGCTTTAAACAAAGTACACGTATATGCAACTTCGAGAAAAGGCAGAATAGTAATATTCAGGTAATAATTATACGTATGATAGTACCAGGTAGGCGGAGTAAGATTTTGATTTAAAAAATTAAAACCCAACATTACCGTCTTATCCTTTTGCATTAAAGCATCGGGAGCATGTAATAATCCTGTTGTACCATAAGTACTTTGAGCTGAGAGCATAATAGGCAACCATAAAATCAAAAGTGCCGTTAATATACGTTTTTTACCCATTATCAATAAGATAGCCTATTATGCTTTCTACTTTTAAAATTTATTCTGCATCAATGATACCACCACCAGCAAGATTGCCATTACCATGACCATGACCGTGGCCGTGTCCTACATAAGTGGTTTGTACATTAGTAAGTTCTGTTTTAACAGCAGTTGTTGCAGTGAAGCTAATTTCTTTACCGTTGATTGTAATTTTGAAATCACGAACTGTGTAAGTATATACTCTATCATAAGAATCAAAACGTGTATATGCTGGCACAGGCACGTTTACAGTTTCTGTAGAATATGTAAATCCAGTATTGTGAATTTGCATTGCAGTCAAATGCTGATTGATGATAGATTCAATTTTTGTGATAGCAGCAGCATTAGTAAATCCTGCATTTTTAATAGCATCTTCAACTGAAACACTAAATTGTGTACCAGATACAGTAGTAATATTAACGCCTACAGTAATTTGCTCATCAGAATCATTCAATTTATCAACTGTGAAAGTCTGAGAATCTGTATCAGTTGACACAGTATAATCAACTGTAATAGATACAGAAGCTTTAAACTCAGAGAAATGTTTGATATTCATTGTATATTTATCACCTGAGCTTGTAATAGAACCACCAGCAGCATCAGTTACCCAGTCAGTACCTTCCTTATACAATAATTCAAGAGCGCCTAATTCATTATCATAATCATCATTCATTACAATCTTAATTGGGCTAGAGAAATCTGTATTATCAGGAGTACCAATGTAGCACTGGATTGTTGCAGCATCTTTCTTTTGTTCAGCGAAATCACGTTGCAATGAGAATGGTTTGTTCAAATCTGTACCATTAACTGTTGCAGTAATACCGCTACCAATAACAACTGATGCATCTTCAAATGATTCTGTTCCGGCTTCAACTTTACCAGCAATTACAGCAAAGTCCATTACAGCTGAATAAGAAGAAGAAGGATTAATTACTACAGAAATTGTTGTTTCACCAGGTGCAAAGATCGCACGTCCTGTTCTTTCAGTTTTTGAGTCATCAATATAAGTATAAACAACAGCAAAAATGTTTTCACCAATTTCATCAGTAGCAATTTCATATGAAATTGTAGATGTCATTGCGCCTGAAACTTTCACAACACCATTTTCTGTTAAATGAGCTTCTTTAACTTTGTAAGCACCATTACCATCATTAGACTCGAATGTACAGCTAAATGTTGTCATGTCAGCAGGTGTAGTTACTTTGTTAATATAAACTACAAATGTTCTCTTAAGATTACCAGTGAAATCTGCTGGAACAACTACTTCATCAAGAGTGATAATAGATGTGTAAGTTTCATATACAGAAGTATCTGTAGGAGTTACAACTAATTTATATACACCAGCAGCAACATCAGTCATTGCAACAGAAGTATTACCATCTGCAGTATAAAGCGCAGCAGTGTATGCAGTAAATGGTTCTTTTGTATCAGCAAGGAATGCTTCTACATCTACATCAAATTTAGCAATTTTACTTGTAGGTTCCGAAACTGTAGACACCATAGGAATTATCTGAGTATAAACTGCAGCTTGTCCTTTTTCAATTGCATTAATAGTAACTACTTTAGTGATTGTCTCATAATCCTTAGCACTAACAGTGATTGTTACATCACCTGGTTGAACTGTAGCGGTGAAAGAATTAGTTTTTAAAGAAAAGTTAGTACTTGGATTTACAGATACAGTAAGGTCTGTTGTAACTGGAGCACCAGTAGTGCCATCAATCACAGTTCCATTAATTGTATATGTTGCATCAGGCAGAACAACACTTCCAGCTGGATTATTCACATCGAGCCCATCGTCCTTATAACATCCTGTTAATAATACTCCCGTAAGAGCAATAATGGCAAATGCAATTTTCGCATTAAAACCATTTAAAAAATTTTTCTTTTTCATCTCCGATAAAATTAAAAATTTAGTAATTCTGATTTAATAAAATATGGATTAAAACTATTTGACTGCATTATATTTTCTCCAGGATTACTCCTGAAGCTTTTGTAATAATATTGTTCATTACCTGCGTTATATGCCAATCCCATATTCTTAGAAGGTGTAACTTTCGGAATATATCCACATCGTTTATACCGATATGGGGGTAAGGCTACTTGAAAACGAAAACCTCCATTAGCTCTTATGCCATCTGCTTTCATGGCATAAAACCCAACGGAACAATATCTGAAATGACGAATCATATCAACTCGTACACCCCTCTCACCGAGAAGAAACTGCTCAAGTTTTGCGCTCATTTGAATATTATATCTTGGCCAGTAAAACGATCCTCCAATATTCCAGGTTAATCGTTTTTTGGTTCCATAAACCAATTCAAATTTATCCCAATAGTAAGTCGATGTAAGTCCTATTCTCCCTTCTATACTAAATCTTTCATTTTTAAACGGATGAAAAAGATGTAAATCTCCCCCATAGCGACCTGCATTAAACATACCTAAGGTTAAAGTTCCCCATATATTATAAGGTAATCTTGCCGATTGTTGAATAGTTAAAAATCCCGGGTGAATTTTTCCTGCACGCGTACCATAACCATCATTATATACCGGAAACACTACTTGCGCTGTAAGCTTCATACCTTTCCAGAGAGAAACCTCTATCGCAGGAGAAATATTGAATAACACCTGATAAACCTGTGTTATAACAAGATTTTTTAATGACAATTCCGGATAAACAACAATATCAACTTTATATAGCGAACTATTTATTTTCTTTCCACGAGTAAAACTTCTCCAATTTTTACCCAAATCATAACTCACATCCCAATCTTCTTCACGAGGTGAAATAATTGAGTCTGAGGCCTGATAATCAAAACACACTGAGATTTGAGGAATATTATTTTTAAGAAAAATCAACCGGCAAGACTTTCCATCCGGCATTCCATTGGCTGATACTACTTCAACTGCTTTGGCAATTCCAACTCCATTTAATCGGTAAGCTGAATTCTCCATAACATATACTCGTTCATCAGAAGTATCATCCCATGAGATATTCTCGAAACCCAAATCTACTAAGATATCTAATGTATTCTCTGCATTTTGCCCTAATAAAGACTGATAAGTCAAACAAAAAAGAATAATAAAAGCATATCGTAAATTTCTAAATTTTGAGCTGATTAACTCACATAAGACTTTTATCATCACATTTTATAATTAGACACTATCTTCATTAATTGCTGCAAAAATAAATACATTTTTCAAAATCAGCAAATAAATTTATACTTATATGACATATATTTACTAATACATATAACAAATATAAATTATCTGCTACTAACAATCAAAAAGCAGCTATTGTTTAAAATTCCAAATGCAAAAAAGGATTATGAATTAATTCACATATGAAATAATTCATAATCCTTAAACTTCAAAAAGCGATAAGAAATGAAATTAATATATCAATTTAACATTATCAATCCAAAAAGAATTTCCAGGTGATCCGATATATGCCCCACCATTGCTTGATGTAAATTGTAATATCAGATGAGTAGGTTCTTCATTATCATCTGCCCATCCAATCTCTTTTATTTCCACACTTTCACCTTTACTATTTAACGCATAACGTTCATCTACACCCAAAGCCATTCTATCAGCTTTATATGCAGGATGAGCTGTTATATCGCCATATAAAATTTCATATGTAGCATTATCATTCCAACCGGTGGTTTCATCATAATAAACGACCATAGTGCCTACACGTTTTGCAAAAATGTTACCATTAGAATCCTCCCAGCGTTTTTGCAAAGTTAAAATAGTCGCAGGATAGTCAATTCCCTGAACTTCTGTCTGTTTTCCAAATCCAGTAGCTTTAATTCGATTTTTCCGGTCAGACATCTGCACTTTATAATCATATTGTATAGCAGAAGGCTTTTTGGTAAAAGGAATACCCATTCCAAGCATTTTATTCGGATTTTTTGTTCCTTTTATAGGCTCATGTACTGTTCCCAGGAAAACTGAACCAGCTGCCAAAACAGTTATATCTACAAGCCCCATCACTTTCACACTTTCCATTCGTGTGTCCATTCGTGCACTAAATCCTTCACCTCTTTTCTCAGGAAAAACAGAAGTATTTGTTTTTGTGATACCGGCAACTTTAGCCAATACATTAGAAGTTCCCCAGGGAGAGCCGCCTAAATTCTCATAAGCATCTGCTCCAGAAATGGTTTGAACCGGTCCTATCTCAAATAGTTGCTTGGTTTTACCGCCAATAATTGATGATTCTTTTATTTCTCGTGTTACCCATTGGTTCATATTACCAAAAGGTATAAATTCTACTGTATTCTGAGAGCAAATGCTATTTGGCAAAAAAGATACAGCACTTACAAATACAGTAAAAAAACAGATATATGATTTCATCTTTGAATATTTAATAAAAGTATTACAGGTTATAATCCCATTGTTTTAAAGCAAAATCCCAATTATCCTGTACCAGTTTAATGGTACGATCATCGTATGTATACTTATTTTTCTTATATCCTTTTTTCCCTCCAACATACTTTGAAATTGCATCTTTTGCGTCATCAAATCCGGGTATAGAAAGAGATTTATAAATATTTTCAGTCATACCCATTGCATCAGCTTCAAAATCTTCGAATTTGATTTCCATCAGATTTCCTTCAGGAATAAACTTTTTATCTTCTTCATATTTATGATAAAGCTTTGAGTAGATCGATAAAATATTCTGCTCAAGTTCTGCATCAGAAATATCCTGTAGCTTCAATGGTTGAATCGTATTCGTAAAAAAGCTACGAGTAGATTCAAATACAGTATAAGGATTTCTCATCAGATAAATGAATTTCGCATTTGGGAACATTTTAACAAGCTCTTTCACACGTCCTGTATGAGGCGGGTTCTTACTCAGAAACTGAGTGCCATTAGTATTCCACAATGAAATCTTAATCAGTTTAGTGAATGTTTCCTTAAATTCTTTAAGCTCTTCTTCCGTAATATCATTAAACAACAAATATTTATCAGCATATTCCTGCTGATATTTTGGAAGGAACCAAAAATTATAATAAGTATAAGGAATCATATTAGCTAATGCAAACTCTTCTTCCTGTGGTAAGTCTACGGCCAACTCCATATTATCGGTTGGTCGTTTATCTGGCATCAGCCAACTCATATTCTTTTTAAAAAAAGGTTGTCCGGACATCATCAGATGAGGGAAAACAGTCTGATATGTAGTATTATATCCAAAATGTTTATCACAAGAAAAAACATTATGAACAAATGTGGTACCACTTCTCCAATGGCCAAGAATAAAGACAGGATCATGCTCTAGTGGTTTATCAGCCAACAATTTTGCATATTTCTTATCCTGCAGTGGAGTAAGTGTTGATAATAATCGGCAAACAGCCTTTGTCAGACGATATTTTCCTTTATAAGCATCATCAATCTCACGACCTTTGGTAATGGCATTAAATGTTTTCCAGTCAGCTCCAACCAAAGTATTGATAGGAAGCTTATTAAATTCTAACAAACCCATTTTTATATTATTCTTTTATTGTCTTAATTATAATTCCTTGTTTCTTAAGCTCTTCTACCATTTTATCAATAGAAGCATAATGCTCTTTTTCAATCCCAAGTTCAGAAAGATTAATTATAATTGAATCTTCACCACCAATAAGATCATTTTTATCAACTCTATTGATAATCATACCTACAGCAGAAGTATTATTCGTGATTGGATCAATTAAAATAAATGAACCGCAAGATTTATTGCGTTTATATGAATCAAAGAAGATCTCTTTTGCAGCAGTTATTACCACATGACCAATTTCATTTAAAGACAAATGATCAACACTTGAATGCTCCATTGTATTCACATCGACTTTATATTTAATCGAATCAATTCTTGAGCGACAAGTGTTTGTTGTTTGTTTAATGAAAAAAGATTTTGTAACATCCATTGGTTCTTCATCCATCCAGACCAACATCGCTTCAAAATTTCTGTCAACCAATGGTAAGTCATCCACATGAACCAACATATCACCTCTTGATACATCAATTTCATCCTCAAGGGTCAAAGTCACTGATTGAGGGGGGAATGCATAATCCAGTTCTCCATCATAAGTAACAATACTTTTTATCTTTGACGTTTTGCCAGATGGTAATGCCATGACTTCATCACCTTTACGCACAACACCCGACGATACAGTTCCACAAAATCCACGGAAATCAAGATTTGGTCTAAGCACATATTGTACCGGGAAACGGAAATTTGAAAAATTACGATCTCGGTCGATAGGCACAGTTTCCAGATAATCCAATAAAGAAACACCTTTATACCAAGGCGTATTTTCTGATTTCTCAACCACATTATCACCATTCAGTGCTGATAAAGGGATACAATAAACATCAGGAATATCAAGAGGTTCTATAAACTTCTTATATTCATTAACAATATTATTGAAGCAATCTTCAGAGAAATCAACAAGGTCCATTTTATTTACAGCCAGAACTACATGCTTGATACCAAGAAGTGAAACTAGAAATGTATGACGACGAGTCTGAGTAATTACTCCGGTGCGGGCATCAACAAGAATAATAGCCAGGTTAGCAGTTGAACCACCAGTAATCATATTACGAGTATATTGCTCATGTCCCGGAGTATCAGCAATAATAAATTTACGATTGTTAGTCGAAAAATATCTGTATGCGACATCAATTGTAATTCCCTGCTCACGTTCTGCTTTCAAACCATCCAGCAAAAGAGCATAGTCAATATTCTCTCCGGCATTTCCTACACGTTTGCTATCACGCTCAAGAGCATCCAATTGATCTTCATATAATTTTTTACTATCAAATAGTAATCGGCCAATTAATGTAGACTTGCCATCGTCAACCGATCCGGCTGTTAAAAAACGAAGTAAATCTTTTTGTTCATCCTTATCAAGGAATGCTTTTATATCTAATTTATCTGTAGCCATAATTCATTTTTTAAAAATAACCTTCACGTTTTTTCTGTTCCATACTTGCCTCCTGATCAAAATCAATCACACGAGTCGTACGTTCACTTTTTGTTGTTACCATCATTTCCTCAACAATTTCTTCAATTGTTTCAGCATCACTATCAATAGCTCCGGTCAAAGGCCAGCAACCCAAAGTGCGAAAACGTACACGTCTCATCTTCACCTGATCAAGATATTTCTCCGGTAAACGTTCGTCATCCGCCATAATTAAATTACCATCCATTTCAACAACAGGGCGATCTTTAGAATAATAAAGAGGTACAATCGGAATATTTTCCAAACGAATATATTGCCAGATATCGAGTTCTGTCCAGTTACTCAATGGAAAAACGCGAATACTTTCACCTTTGTGTACACGTGCATTATAAATATCCCATAATTCAGGTCGCTGATTTTTAGGATCCCATTGATGAAATTTATCTCTGAAAGAATAAATACGCTCTTTCGCACGCGATTTTTCTTCGTCACGACGAGCACCGCCAAAAGCTGCGTCAAATTTATGCTTGTCAAGTGCTGCAAGCAAAGCCTGCGTTTTCATCAAATCAGTATGAACTTTACTACCGTGAGAAAAAGGACCTACACCAGCTTCAAAGGCTTCCTGATTGCTTTCCACGATAAGATTCCATCCATGTTCTTTCGCATATTTATCACGGAATTCAATCATTTCCTTGAACTTCCATTTAGAATCAATATGCATTAAAGGAAAAGGCACTTTGCCCGGATAAAAAGCCTTCTCAGCCAATCTAACCATTACAGAAGAATCTTTTCCGATACTATATAACATAACCGGGTTTTCAAATTCAGCGGCTACTTCACGAATAATATGAATAGCCTCTGCCTCGAGCTCTTTTAAGTGACTCAATTTATACTCCTCTTTCATTATAGTAAACTTTATATATAATTCTAATTTAATTTAATTCTATCCAGAATAAGTTCTAACAAGACACTTACAGATTCTTCTACAGATAATTTTGAAGTATCTATTGACAATGCCGGTTTCTGAGGAGCTTCAAACGGAGCAGAAATTCCTGTAAAGTTAGTGATCTCACCTTTTCTGGCTTTAGCATATAAGCCTTTCACATCTCTCTTTTCACACTCTTCCAATGGTGTGCTAATATAAATCTCCATAAAATCATCTTTACCGATGATATCAGAAGCCATTTTTCGAATATCATTATTCGGACTTATAAAAGCAGCAATAGTTATAATGCCTGTATCGACAAAAAGTTTGGAAACTTCAGCAATTCTTCTGATATTTTCAATTCTGTCACTCTCAGAAAAGCCAAGATTGTTATTAATTCCTGTCCGAATATTATCTCCATCCAGGATACGGCATAGTAATCCTTTTTTATGAAGTTCACGTTCAAGAGCAATTGCAATAGTGCTTTTCCCGGAACCACTTAAACCAGTAAACCAAATCATAAGTCCGCGCTGATTCAAAAGATTTTCCTTATCCTCACGGCTAAGCATTCGGTCAAAGATTGGATATATATGATTATTCTCCATAAACTATTATTATTTAAAAAGGCCAAATAATTGGTATTAGAAATATTGAAATTATAAATGCAATGATATTTAGCGGCAATCCAAAACGCACGAAATCTGTGAATTTATAATTACCGATACCCTGCACAATTAAATTTGTCTGATAACCGATAGGTGTTGAAAAACTACCAGAAGCCGCCATACATATTACCACAAAAAATGGTGTTGGATCTACTCCAAGTTTTTCTGAAACAGCCAATGCTAATGGGAAAGCCAAAGCAGCTGCAGCATTATTTGTTATTAACTCTGTAAAAAGATTGGTTATTATAAACAATATGGCCAGCAAAACATGTGGGCCATAATTAGTGCTTAACCCTATTATATACCCTGCTACACCATCTGCAAACCCGGAATTTACCATTGCTTTACTAATAGCAAATGCACATGAAATAGTTATCAGAATATCCCAGGATATATATTTAGTATATTTTCGAGCCGGAAAGATTTTTGTCCATGCCATTAAAATCGTTGTAACACAAACAAAAAAGAACATATCCAGTTGAATATTTGGAAATGCATTTTTTACTTCAGGCAATTCACCCACTGTAGCACCGGTAATCATCAACACTAAAAGAGACAAAGCAAAGATTCTTTTCTTTTTACTTCCGACAGGCTCAATATCTTTTCCATTAGATAATAAAACAAAGACTGATGATTCTCCCCATGTTGGTATAAATGAATCATCTGCCATAAGGACTAAAGTATCACCCTCGCGCATGATTACAGTATCTAAATCGGTAAGAAATCGTTCACCGCTACGAGTTTTAATTTCCTTTACTTCAGCTCCATAATGTCTTTGAAAATTAAAATCTCTCAGCGTCATATTAATACCCGGAAAACGCGAACCCAATACAGCATCAACACGATGCACTATTTCTCCGTGTTCTATTTCATCATCAGGAACTTCAGAATCAGGACGCGCATCCGGAAGAAGTTTCTTAGAAAATAAAAAGATATAAATTATACCTGCAATAGCAATAAAAATACCAACTTTACCAAGTTCAAACATCGTAAAACCCTGAATATGGCTATATTTCTCCTGAGTTGCCAGTTCCAGAATCATACCTTGTACAACCAGATTAGTAGATGTACCAATAAGCGTACAGATACCACCAAGAATAGTTACATATGATAATGGCATAAGAAATTTTGTGGCAGGTAAATTCACTTTTTCGGCCCATCTTTTAATGATAGGTGCAAAAATTACAACAACCGGAGTGTTGTTTAAAAATGCAGAAATGAAAGATACAGCAGGCAACATTCTTAACTGAGCTTTAAAAACTGTAGTTTCGCTCAGTGGAAGTAACTTTTTAATAAGTTTGTTTAAAGCACCCGTCTGTCTTATACCTTCACTAACAAGGAAAAGTAAAGCAACAGTCATCATCCCTTTGTTACTGAATCCCTCGAGCATTTCTCTTGGCGTAAGAATTCCTGCGCAAAGAAAAACAACAACAACTGAAAACAGCACCATTCCCGGGCGCATTTTATCTAAAATTAATGCTATCATCATTCCGATCAATGATAAAAGCACGAATATAATTTCAAAAGACATATTTAGTTATTTATGAACAATCCTTTGCGTCCTTAACAATGAACCATGGATTTAGTAAATCTTCTTTATTATAGCATAAAGGAGTGATTCCATCTTGCTGTGTTATTATTTTGCCTGCTGCCAATGCTATAGCGTTTCCTGCTGCAGTGTCCCACTCCATTGTCGGTGCAAAGCGGGGATATATATCAGCCGAACCTTCGGCTACTAAACATATTTTAATTGAGCTACCACTTGATATAAGTTCAACTGTTCCGTGCTCCTTTGTCAGATCGTTAATAAAATTTTCTGTTTCAGGACTTAAATGTGAACGTGATGCAACCACAATATATGCATCATGAGACTTTGCCAGTGGCAATTGTTGAGATGCAACTAAAAGTTCATCAATTGAAACATAAGAATCAAGAGAAGATATTTCAGACATTTTAAAAGCACCCAGTTGTAAATCACCATAATAAAGTTCTTTCAAGACTGGAAGATAAATAACCCCCATTACGGGTTTACCATCTGATACCAGAGCAATATTTACTGTAAATTCACCATTACGTTTAATAAATTCTTTAGTACCGTCAAGTGGATCAATTATCCATAAATCATGCCAATCTTTGCGAATACTATAATCGATTGTTTTACCTTCTTCACTTAAAATAGGATATGGTGTATTCTCTAAATATCTTGTAATTATATCATTAGAAACTTTATCAGCTATAGTTAAAGGTGAATGATCTGACTTACGTTCTATTTGAAAATCTTGTTTGGGATCAGTATAAACCTCCATTATTCCTTTACCAGCTTCTAATGCAGCTTTTATAGCGTCCCATAAATATGATTTCTTCATCTTTATTTATTTATTTCATTTGAATGTTTCTGATTCTTACCAACAACAAACCCACAAATGTAGCAACAATATTGCAAAACTTAAGTCCCGTGAAAGGTTTTTATTCATTTACAACTTAAATACATGCATAAACAACCATCTAGATTCACAGCAATTAACACATATTGGTTTTAGATTAGATATTTTTCATAGATAAATTTATCTCACAAAAAATAAATATCCGGTTATTTATGGTTTTCAGACATAAATAACCGGATAAATACAATTAAATCGTTGTTTTACAATAAATGTTTTTTATATAAATATTATATATTATAACCTATATAAAATCCAGCTATCCTGGAAATCTTTACGATTAGGGAAGCGGGCTTTAAACTGATTACGAGCCTGAATGGCTTCAGCTTTATCAGCAAAAGTAGCAACAGCTACACGATACATCTGATTTTCCTGATTATATAAAATAACAGGATTATATCCTTCCGAAACCAAAAAATCCTTCAATCCTTCGGCATTTGCTTTTAAGCCAAAACTACCACAAATTACACTATAATCTTTAAGACTATCCTGACTACCTGATGCAACAGTAACTTTTTCCTGACGCACACCTTCATTACTCACTACAGGAATAGGAGTTACAGGAGTTTCTGTTACTACAGGTACCACCTCAACAGTTACCTGTTGTTCCTGAGTTTGTGCAAGTTCTTGTTGTTTAGCTTTCTCATAAGCCTTTTTATAAGCACTCTCACTTGATTTACAAGATACAAGGAAAAACATACAAACCAAAGAGCTCAATAATAACAACTGTTTCATATCATATTTATTTTGATTAATAATTCAGATTAATATTTGCGGAATAAACAAAGTGTATCCCCGTTTTGCAGACACATTTTATCCGAGGATAATTCAATAACTTCAAAAAGACATCTCTCATCGGGCCAGCCCAAATATCTTTCATAGTATTTATTCTCAGTATATCCGTCCAGCAAAATAATAGAAATTTTATCAGAGTGCAAAGAGTAATTCCCAAAAAAGGTTTCATATTCATTATCTGCAGTTAAGCATATAGCCGAAAAAGTACCTTTCTGAAAATTATAAAACACACTATCCACTTTTTGAATATTTCCATCCGGAAATTCATAATATCGCAATTGCCACTTCCCCTCAAGTCGCTTTTCATCGTCGCTACAACCAACAAACGATAAACACACCATTACAATGAGAAATTTCAAAACAATTTTCATTCCGATAAAGTATTCCGGCTTACAATTGTAGCGGTAGCCTGTTGAGTAGGCATTAATAGAATTTCGGCAATTTGTACATGTAAAGGAGAAGAAACTGCAAAATATACAGATTCGGCTACATCTTTACCACTCAAAGGCACTATACCTTTATATACATTATCAGCAGAAGATTTATCACCGCGAAAACGAATAACAGAAAAATTAGTTTCCACCATTCCTGGTTTAATATTCGTCACACGCAAAGGAGTATCCACTAAATCAATTCTCAATCCATCGGTCAAAGCTTTCACTGCCGATTTTGTCGCACAATAAACAGCACCGCCCGGATAAGCTGCGTCACCGGCAATAGATCCGATGTTTACAATATGTCCTTTACCATTTGATATCATTCCGGGTACAATAAGCTGTGTCATATTTAATAAACCTTCAATATTGGTTTGAATCATAGTATGCCAGTCAGACTCACTAACTTCATATTCTTTTTCAACACCAATCACCAACCCTGCATTATTGATTAAAACATCAATATCTTTCCATTCATCAGGAAGTGCAGAAATACCTTCTTTAGCCAACGCATAATCACGCACATCGAAAGGAATATTCAGTATTCTTACATTATATTTCTCTTCCAGTTCACCCTTTAGCTCATTTAAAGCAGATTCATTACGCGCATTCAAGAGTAAATCATACCCGTTTGCAGCAAGCTTTTCTGCACATGCCATTCCAATGCCACTACTGGCACCTGTAATTAATGCAATCATATATTATTTTATTTCAAATAGATAAAAAGAAATACCGCACAAATATAATTAATATTCGTCATCACTTCATAACAGAATTTGCGCAAAAAACACATCTCTTGCCATTGGAAGTTGTATTTTATAAAAATTTCAGCTAAAAAAATTCATTTACCAGAAACATCTTACGCAGATTTGTGTTATCTTTATGTAATGATAACTTTTTAAACAAATTGAATTATGAAAGGAATAAGTGTTTTAACAGCATTCTTGGGCGGCGCAGCAGTAGGTGCAGCTTTAGGTATTTTGTTTGCTCCCGATAAAGGCGAAGATACACGCAACAAAATTGCAGAAATTCTACGCAAAAAAGGAATTAAACTCAGCCATGGTGATATGTCAAGCCTAGTTGACGAAATATCAGCTGAATTAAAAGAAATCAACGAATAACAACTGCATATAAAACAGAGCCATTATGTTTTCAGACGATAGTAGCATAGAAAATTTCAAGCAATTATTTCTAGAGTTTAAAAAATATATTGAACTTCAAAGAGATTATGCCACATTAGATTTAATAGAGAAGTTAACAAAACTTTTTTATGCAATAGTGTTAACTTTTCTTCTTGTATCGCTGGGACTAATAGCTCTGTTTTATTTGATGTTTACTCTTGCCAATTTCTTAAATTTCTGGATAGATAATTTAGCAGGTTGCTATGGAATAGTTACACTTATTATTGCCGCGGTTGCCTTTTTCATTTTTATCCTTCGCAAGAAACTGATTATTCAGCCCATTGCACGTTTTTTATCGAATCTATTATTATCTCAAAAAAAGTAACGCATGAGTGATGACCCGATACGAAGCAAGTTAACCCTTGAAGATATCAGCGTATTAAAAGAACGCAAGAAGAGGGAAATTGAAAAGCAACAAGAGCTTATAAATGCAAGAGTACGAAATATATTTGCCCCGATAGAACCTGCAACAACAAAAGCCGAATCACTTGTCAGGACATTTAATACAGGTATGGCAGTATATGATGGCTTAATGCTTGGAATGAAAACCTTTGGAAGAATAAAAAGATTTCTTCGAAGACATCATAAATAAAAAAATCCGGGAACGTTTTATTCCCGGATTTTTTTATAATATTTCGCCTGGCGATTTCATTTTAAACATAAGTTTCAAGCAACTTGACTCCTGTTTCAGATGGAAAGATAGTGATATCCTGCGTAGTGGCCGGCAATAAAACAGTTTCACCTTCGCCTAGTTCGATCTCATTGCCTTCATTATCTTTTATCTGACATTTTCCTTCAACACATATAAAGATAACAAAAGAATCAAGTTCAGAATAATCACAACTAATACTTTCGTCCATATCATAGACAGTTGTTGTAAAATAGGGACAGGCAACCAACTCAACCGGTTCATTTTTCTCTGCCTCATATTTAGTTCTGTAATCATCCAATACTTCATAGTTAATTGCTTCCTTAGCCTGTTCTACATGAAGTTCCCGCGATTTACCATTTGCATCTCGTCTGTCAAAATCATAAATACGATAAGTCAGATCAGATGTTTGCTGAATCTCCGCTATAAAAGAACCTGCACCAATACTATGTACACGACCTGCAGGCAAAAAGAAAACATCATCTTTTTGTATTTCATATTCCTGCAACACATCAGTAATCGTATTATTATAAATTCTTTCTTTAAATTCTTTAGGAGTAATTTGTTCAGAAAAGCCAGAGCGTAATTTCGCATCTTTATCAGCAGAAACAACATACCACATTTCTGTTTTCCCCATTGAATTACTACGTTTTTTTGCCAGTTCATCATTAGGATGTACCTGAATAGATAAATCTTCACGGGCATCAATAAACTTAATTAATAAAGGGAATTTATTACCGAAGCGTGCATAATTGTCTTCGCCTACTAATTCCTGTTTATATTTACGAATCAAATCAGAAAGACTTAATCCGGCATCAGCACCATTAGCAACAATAGATTCATCACCCTCAACATCAGAAATTTCCCAGCTTTCGCCTACATTTTTTAAATCAGAATTCAAATGTTTATAAGGCACAATCTTATCACCACCCCAAATTGTCTGCTTCAGGATAGGAGTAAATTTTAAAGGATACATTTTTTGTTAATTTTAAAAACTTATTAGATCAATAAAAGGCATTATTTTGATAATGCAAACATAAACAAAACATCACAATTCAACAACAATTATAATAATTTATTACAATAACCACCCTTTATTGTTTCATAATTTTTAATAAAAAGCAATCTTCCTTAAAACGCTAAACTTCATTAAAAGAGTAAACTGTTTAGTACTATGCATTGGGTAAACGAAAGAATTTGTTTTTATTTGCAAATAAAATTAATGAAAATCCTCTTATGAATAACACTTTTTATATCGAAGACAATCTTTCTGGTCTTGACAGAAAAAACTTCCTGAAAACATTTGATGACAAACAAACAGACTTATTTATCTTAAAAAACAAAAAGGGGATGGAGGTTGCGGTTACTAATTATGGCTGTGCACTTCTTTCTATAATGGCTCCTGATAAATTTGGTAAATATGCGAATGTTGTCCTTGGACATGATAGTATTGAAAATGTAATCAATAGCCCCGAACCCTTTTTAAATACAGTCATTGGTCGCTATGCCAACCGTATTGGTAAAGGAAAATTTGTACTTCTGGATGAAGAATATCACTTGGCTATTAACAATGGTCCAAATTCACTTCACGGTGGTCCTACCGGATTCCATACACGTATCTGGGATGCTGAACAAACTGCACAAAATTCAGTGACTTTCACTTATTTATCAAAAGATAATGAAGAGGGATTTCCCGGAAATCTCACGGTAGAAATGACTTATTCACTTGAGGATGAAGAAAATGTATTTACAATAGACTACAAAGCAACAACAGATGATGTTACTTATGTAAACCTTACAAATCATGCATTCTTCAATTTAGCAGGTGCAGCTACTCCTACCCCATCTATAGAAAATCATGTTGTATCAATCAATGCCGATTATTATTTACCGACAGATGAAACTTCTATTCCAACAGGTGAAGTTCGCTTTGTAAAAGATACTCCAATGGATTTCCTTACACCGCATACTATTGGTGAAAGAATAAATGAGCCTTTCCAGGCACTTCAGTTTGGTTCAGGTTATGATCATTGCTATGTACTGAAAAAAGATGAAGCGGGTGTACTTGATATCGCCGCCATATGCTCTGAGCCAACTTCAGGCCGTGTAATGGAGGTATATACAACAGAAGCTGGCGTACAACTTTATACCGGAAACTGGTTGAATGGATTTACCGGTGCTCACGGAGCAACTTTCCCAAGACGAAGTGGTATTTGTTTCGAAGCACAATGCTTCCCGGACACTCCTAATAAAGCACATTTCCCGGCCGCACTATTATTCCCGGAAGAAGAATACAGACAAATCACTGTATATAAATTTGATGTTGATTCTGAAGATTAATCTTATAAAATATATAACTAACCCAATTATAAACTAACTTTCTTTTTATTATTATGACACAACAGAAACCGAACAGTAATATTATCGCGATTATTACTATGTTCTTTATTTTCGCGATGATTTCTTTCGTTACAAATCTTGCAGCACCTATTGGCACAATATGGGGATATAAATTTGAAGGAAATAATGTATTAGGTATGATGGGGAATATGATGAACTTCCTTGCATATTTATTCATGGGTATTCCCGCTGGTAATTTATTAGTAAAAATCGGCTATAAGAAAACAGCTCTGTGGGCTATGGGTATTGGTGCAATCGGTTTGTTTATTCAGTATCTTTCAGGTATCATCGGTGCCGAAACTGTATTATTTTCAATGGGAGGCTCAGGCGTTGAAGTTGTAAATGAGATGCCTGTAACATTAAACTTCTTTATTTATCTTTTGGGTGCATTCATTTGCGGTTTCTGCGTATGTATGCTTAATACTGTAGTTAACCCTATGCTCAATCTTTTGGGCGGTGGTGGAAATAAAGGTAACCAGCTGATTCAGACAGGTGGTGCTTTGAATTCACTTTCAGGTACATTAACTCCATTATTCGTAGGTGCACTTATCGGTGCTTTAACACCTGCTACAACAATGGCAGCTGTTGCTCCTTTATTATGGATTGCAATTGCAATTTTTGTATGCGCTTTCATCGTTATTTCTTTCGTAAATATACCCGAACCTCATCTCCAGAAAAGTGGTGAATCGAAAATTAAATTCGAATACAGCCCATGGAATTTCCGCCATACCGTTTTGGGTGTAATCGGTATCTTCATTTATGTAGGTATTGAAATTGGTATTCCGGGAACATTAATGTTCTATCTTTCAGATTATAGCGTATCTGGCCTTCCTGCTGACAGTGCTTCTGCTATCGCTGGTGCTATTGTTGCCATTTACTGGTTATTAATGCTTGTAGGACGTTTGGCAAGTAGTGCAATTAGTGGTAAAGTATCAAGCCGTGCACAGCTTATCGTAGTTTCATCTGCGGCAATTATCTTTGTACTTCTTGCTATCTTCATTTCAAAAGATGTAACAATCAATATGCCGGGTTATAGCTCTGGTAATGGTTTCATGATGGCTGAAGTGCCTATTTGCGCTTTGTTCCTTGTACTTTGTGGTTTGTGTACTTCGGTAATGTGGGGTGGTATTTTCAACCTTGCCGTTGAAGGTTTAGGAAAATATACTGCACAGGCATCTGGTATCTTCATGATGATGGTAGTTGGTGGTGGTATCATTCCATTGGTACAATCATGGATTGCTAACCACGCTGGTTATATCAATAGTTACTGGTTAATTATCGGTCTTTTAGGATATTTGTTATTCTACGGTTTAATTGGTAGCAAAAATGTAAATAAAAATATTCCAGTGGAATAATTTAAATATATTACCTATCTAATCTTATAAACTCAAACAATGAATTCTGAACTTGTTAGAAGTTGCTTCGCTAAACAATTTGACGGAGCAACAGGAAAATTATTTGCATCTCCGGGACGTATCAATCTTATTGGTGAACACACTGATTATAATGGAGGTTTTGTATTTCCGGGAGCAATCGATAAAGGCATGATTGCCGAAATTCAGCCAAATGGCACAGACAAAGTACGTGCTTTCTCTATAGACTTAAATGATTTTGCTGAATTTGGATTAAATGAAGAAGATGCGCCTAAAGCAAGTTGGGCACGCTATATTTTCGGTGTTTGCCGCGAAATGATCAAGCGCGGTGTAGATGTAAAAGGGTTTAATACAGCTTTTGCAGGTGATGTGCCTCTTGGTGCTGGTATGTCTTCATCGGCTGCATTAGAAAGTACTTATGCATTTGCTTTAAACAAACTTTTTGGCGAAGATAAAATCGACAAATTCGAACTTGCTAAAGTGGGACAATCTACTGAGCATAATTATTGTGGTGTAAATTGCGGTATTATGGACCAGTTTGCTTCTGTGTTTGGTAAAAAAGATCAGTTGATTCGTTTGGATTGCCGTTCTCTGGAATATCAATACTTCCCATTCCATCCACAAGGTTATCGTCTGGTATTGGTTGACTCGGTTGTAAAACACGAACTTGCTTCATCAGCTTACAACAAACGCCGTCAGAGCTGCGAAACTACTGTAGCTGCTATTCAGAAAAAACATCCGCATGTAGAATTCCTTCGTGATTGCAACATGCAAATGCTTGAAGAAGTAAAAGATATTGTTTCTGCAGAAGACTACATGCGTTCTGAGTATGTTATTGAAGAAATTCAACGCGTACTTGATGTTTGTGATGCATTGGAAATTGACGATTACGAAACAGTTGGTCAGAAGATGTACGAAACACATCATGGCATGAGCAAACTATATGAAGTAAGTTGCGAAGAACTCGACTTCCTGAATGACATTGCTAAAGAATGCGGCGTAACCGGATCACGCGTTATGGGTGGTGGTTTTGGCGGATGCACCATCAATTTAGTAAAAAATGAACTTTATGATAGCTTCATCGCAAAAGCAAAAGAAGCATTCACTACTAAATTTGGTCGCGAACCTAAAGTTTATGATGTTGTTATCAGCGACGGTTCAAGAGAACTTGTTTAAATACAATAAAACTTAATTTATAGCACGGTATCAGTCCTTTCTGATATCGTGCTTTTTTTATGTACATTACAATAAGTCGCTGATCTTATTGTACTTTGTATAATAAGTCTCTCCTGTTCAGGATATGATCAGTCAAAAAAAGAGTGAGTCAAAATTTAGGTGATTAGTGCTAATGCATTATCTTTGCGATAAATATCTAATTTAACTATTTGTAGAAATGAACGAAAACATGTTGATGAATCGCGCAGCAGATAATATCCGTATTCTTGCTGCTTCAATGGTTGAAAAAGCGAACTCAGGTCACCCTGGTGGTGCCATGGGTGGTGCAGATTTTGTAAATGTACTCTTTTCTGAGTTTTTAGTTTATGATCCATCAAACCCACGCTGGGAAGGTCGCGACCGCTTCTTCCTCGACCCAGGACATATGTCTCCTATGTTGTATTCAGTTCTCGCGTTGACCGGAAAATATACTATGGACGAGCTCAAACAATTCCGTCAATGGGAAAGCCCAACTCCGGGTCACCCAGAAGTGGATATTGAAAGAGGCGTTGAAAACACATCAGGTCCGTTAGGCCAGGGACATACTTACGGAGTTGGAGCTGCTATTGCTGCCAAATTCCTGCAGGCACGTTTTGGCCATGTAATGGATCAGACTATTTATGCTTATATTTCTGATGGTGGTATCCAGGAAGAAATTTCACAAGGCGCCGGACGTATTGCCGGTACTCTTGGCCTGAATAATCTTGTGATGTTCTATGATTCAAACGATATCCAGTTATCAACAGAAACCAGCGCTGTAAGCTGTGAAAATGTTGGTATGAAATACAGAGCATGGGACTGGCATGTAATTGAAATCAATGGTAATGATCCTGAGCAAATCCGCGCAGCTTTAACTGAAGCTAAAGCTGAAACTGAAAAACCAACACTTATCATCGGTAAAACTGTGATGGGTAAAGGTGCACGTAAATCTGATAACAGTAGTTTCGAAGCTAATTGCGAAACTCACGGTGCTCCTCTTGGTGGTGATGCTTACAAAAATACAATCAAAAATCTTGGTGGTAACCCGGATGATGCATTCGTTATTTTCCCTGAAGTTGCTGAACTTTATGCAAAACGTGCAGCTGAATTAAGAACTATCGCAGACGAAAGATATGCACAGCGCGCTGAATGGGAAGCTAACAATCCTGGTTTAGCTGCTAAACTGAATAGCTTCTTCTCGAAAACAGCTCCTAAAGTACATTGGGAAAAGATTGAGCAAAAAGCGAACAATGCTACACGTAACGCTTCGGCAATCGTTCTTGGCGCTCTTGCTACAGAAGTAGAAAACATGATTGTTGCTTCTGCCGACCTTTCTAACTCAGATAAAACAGACGGTTTCTTAAAGAAAACTCACGCTTTCACTAAAGGTGATTTCAGTGGTGCTTTCCTTCAGGCTGGTGTATGTGAGTTAACTATGGCTTGCTTGTCAATCGGTATGGCATTGCACGGGGGTGTTATTCCTGCATGTGCTACATTCTTTGTATTCTCTGATTACATGAAACCAGCTATCCGTATGGCTGCATTGATGGAATTACCTGTGAAATTCATCTGGACTCACGATGCATTCCGTGTAGGCGAAGACGGCCCTACTCATGAACCAGTAGAACAAGAAGCTCAGGTACGTTTAATGGAGAAACTTAAAAACCATAGCGGAAAAAATTCTATGCTTGTACTTCGTCCTGCTGATGCAGAAGAAACAACAATTGCATGGAAACTTGCTATGGAAAATGTTTCGACTCCAACAGGTCTGATCTTCTCTCGTCAGAATATCAAGAACCTTCCTGAAGGCAATGAATATACTCATGTTGCAAAAGGTGCTTATATTGTAGCAGGTTCTGACCATAAACCAGATGTAGTGATGGTTGCTTCGGGTTCTGAAGTATCTACACTAGTGGCGGGTGCTGAACTTCTTCGCAAAGATGGTGTTAAAGTACGTATCGTATCTGCACCGTCAGAAGGATTATTCCGCAGCCAGGATAAAGCATATCAGGAAGAAGTAATTCCTGCAGGTGCAAAAACATTTGGTTTAACTGCAGGTCTTCCGGTTAATCTTCTTGGATTGGTTGGTACCGATGGTAAAATCTGGGGATTAGAGTCATTTGGTTTCTCTGCTCCATATACTGTACTCGATGAAAAATTGGGCTTTACAGCAGAAAATGTATATAAACAAGTAAAAGAAATGTTATAATGAAAACAGTTGGAATTTGTAGTGATCATGCCGGATTTGAGCTGAAAGAATTTGTCCGCGGATGGCTTCGTGACAAAGGAATGGAATATAAAGATTTTGGAACCTATTCTTTAGATAGTTGCGACTATCCTGACTTTGCTCATCCTATGGCACTGGCTGTTGAAGCCGGTGAATGTTATCCGGGTATTGCTGTTTGTGGTTCCGGCAACGGAATTGCAATGACACTTAACAAACATCAGGGCATCAGAGCTGCTCTTTGCTGGAATGCAGAACTTGCACATCTGGCACGCCAGCACAATGATGCAAATGTTTTAGTCATGCCGGGACGCTATATCAGCACCGAAGAGGCAGATATGATTCTTACTGAATTCTTCAATACTGCTTTCGAGGGTGGAAGACATCAATTACGTGTTGATAAAATCCCTGTGAAATAACAGATCCACTCAGAAAACAATACATTAACGCCCGGTTGTAAAAAGCCGGGCGTTTTTTTGTAATCCTATGCTAAAGTATCTATACGACATTTAATTTAAACAATTCATTATATCATAATAACAAAAAATACACCTCATAAGTTATACAATAAGCTATTTTTGCCACTGAAACAACAGACTTATTACTTATTTATCATGAGAAAACTTTTTGTATTATTAGTCATTGCATTCACTTATGCAAATGCAGCTCATTCGCAAGCGTTCGATATGAATAAGGCTTTTAAAGAAGCTAAACGAATTGAGAAAGAAATTAAACGTACTAAATTTCCGAAACGTACTTATTCTATCGTTGATTTTGGCGCTAAACCAAATCAGATGGATGAACCTTGCCACGAAGCTATCGATAAAGCAATTATCGAATGTAGCCTTGCCGGTGGTGGTACAGTAGTTGTTCCTGCAGGAATATTCTATACTGGCCCTATTACATTGAAATCGAATGTAAATCTTCATATTTCAGAAGGTGCTGAACTTAAATTCCTTCCTGATCAGTCTTTGTATTTCCCTGGTGTTATTACTCGTTGGGAAGGCGTTGACTGCTACAATGCACGTCCGCTGATCTATGCTTATGGCGAGCACAATATCGCTGTAACAGGTAAAGGAACCATTGATGGTATGGGTTCTAACGAAAACTGGTGGTACATGAAAGGCCGTGAAAAATATGGCTGGGTACCAGGTAAATTAAACCAGGAAGAAGGTGGTCGCGACAAACTATTAATGTATGGCGAAACATCTACTCCTATTTACAAACGCGTAATGACTCCGGAAGATGCATTGCGTCCACAGACCATCAACTTCTACTCTTGTCATACAATTCTTATCGAAGATGTTACAATCATCAACTCGCCTTTCTGGGTTATTCACCCAATGTTCTGCGAAAGTCTGATTGTAAAAGGAGTGACTATCTTCAACCGTGGACCTAACGGTGATGGATGTGACCCTGAGTCTTGCAAAAACGTATTGATCGAAGATTGCTTGTTCGATGTAGGTGATGACTGTATCGCTATCAAATCGGGTCGTAACATGGATGGTCGTAAATGGAACATTCCAAGCGAAAACATTATCGTTCGTAACTGTCGTATGAAAAACGGACATGGTGGTGTTGTAGTTGGTAGTGAAATCTCTGGCGGTTACCGTAACCTTTTCGTTGAAAACTGCGAAATGGATAGTCCTGATCTTGACCGTGCAATCCGTATCAAAACAAGCAACTGTCGTGGTGGTGTTATCGAGAATGTATATGCACGCAATATTCATGTTCGCGAATGTAAAGAAGCAGTTCTGCGTATCAATCTGCAATATGAAAACAAAGAAAAATGCGATCGTAGCTTCAACCCTACTGTACGCAATGTACATTTGAGCAATATTGTAAGCGATAAAAGTCAGTATGGTGTAGTTATCATCGGTCTTGAAGATGATAAATATGTAGACAATATTACAGTTGATAACTGCGAATTCAACAACGTATCGAAAGATGGCAACCGTATGAGCGGTTACAGAAATCTGAAATTTTACGATCTTAAAATCAATGGTAAGATTGTAGAGTAAGATAAATTTCTTTTCCACATAAGCGAAAGGATGAATATGTCGGCAGCAAATGCCCCGTATTCATCCTTTTTTCTTTTCCTCCTTTTAACATTTGGTGCAGAAGGCTATGCACTAAAGTGCAGAGAGCAATGCAGCATAGTGCATAGGGCTTTGCACTTTGTTGCCAAAGGCTTTATAGTTTTCCGAAAAAGATTTTGCAGTAAATCGCCAATTCATCTTACCGATTCATTTTTACAGGCAATAATCATCTGCATTCAACCTTAATTCTATCAAAAAACAAGTCTGTCCTTTTTATCTTTAATACAATAAGATAATAGTCCATTTTTAATATTAAAAAAAATGTTAACCCCTAATACCTGTTTATTTTCTTTACTTTTTAAGATTTTATCGTTTAATGCATAAAGATAGAACAATCTTTAAGTTTTAAGAGATAAAAAGTTTCATTCTGCAATTTATCATATAAAACACATCAATCAGGATTTACATTTTGCTATATATTTAATTTTAACAGCCAAATATTCCTCATTTATTTTTATTTTTTTATAATTTAAATAGACCATATAATCAAATAAAAACTATCTTTGTAACATTATAAACCGGAAATTCAATGTTACATGAAATCATTGGACGATATTAAACTTCTTATTCAAAACGGTGAAATCGAAAATGCACTCACAGCATTGAACGAATTCATTGAATTGACTGATTCATCTCAATTAAAAAGTGAAGCCTATTATTTGCGTGGAAATGCCTATCGCAAACAGGCCAACTGGCAGCAAGCACTAAACAATTACCACCTCGCCATTGAATCAGATCCAGACTCTCCGGCTGTAGAAGCACAAAAGATGCTGAACGATATCCTCTCCTTCTACAATAAAGACATGTTCAATCAATAAACTTCATATTTAAAACGATAGATTATGGCTAAAATTAAAGGGGCAATTGTAGTCGATACAGAACGCTGCAAAGGTTGCGATTTGTGTGTCGTTGCTTGCCCGCTAAGTGTTATAAAACTCGCAAAAGAGGTAAATGTAAAAGGGTATAATTTTGCCCTGCCCGTGTTAGAGGACACCTGTAATGGCTGCGGTTCGTGTGCAACTGTATGTCCGGATGGCTGTATCACTGTTTATAAAGTTAAATTAGAAAATTAGCAATTACCATTATGGCAGAAGAAATAGTATTAATGAAAGGTAACGAAGCCATCTCGCATGCGGCTATACGCTATGGTGTAGACGGATATTTTGGTTACCCTATTACTCCGCAATCGGAGGTTTTGGAAACATTGGCAGATTTAAGACCTTGGGAAACTACTGGTATGGTTGTGTTACAGGCTGAAAGTGAAGTGGCTGCAATCAATATGGTGTACGGCGGTGCCGGTGCAGGAAAGATGGTAATGACCTCTTCATCAAGCCCGGGTGTCAGCCTTAAACAGGAAGGTATCTCATATCTTGCAGGTGCTGAGTTGCCTTGTTTAATTGTAAATGTTATGCGTGGTGGTCCTGGTCTGGGTACTATCCAGCCAAGTCAGGCAGACTACTTCCAAACTGTAAAAGGTGGTGGTCATGGCGATTATAAACTCATTGCCCTTGCTCCGGCTTCAGTACAGGAAATGGCAGACTTCGTTGGACTGGCTTTTGATCTTGCATTTAAATACCGCAATCCGGCAATTATTCTTGCTGATGGTGTGATTGGACAGATGATGGAGAAAGTAGTTTTGCCACCAATGAGACCACGCCGTACTGAAGAAGAATTGATCGCTCAATGTCCATGGGCTACTACAGGACGTACTAACGGACGCAAACCCAATATCATCACTTCGCTGGAACTTCAGCCCGAAGAGATGGAAAAGAATAATATTCGTTTCCAGGCGAAATACCGTACTATCGAAGAAAATGAGGTTCGCTATGAAGAAATTCAGTGCGAAGATGCTGAATATCTGTTTATTGCATTCGGTTCTATGGCCCGTATCGGTCAGAAAGCGCTTGAACTTGCCCGTGCAGAAGGCATTAAGGTAGGTATGCTTCGTCCTATTACCTTGTGGCCATTCCCTACTGATGTTATCGCTAATTATGCCGATAAAGTAAAAGGTATGCTGGTAACTGAATTAAATGCAGGACAAATGATTGAGGATGTTCGCCTGGCAGTAAATGGCAAGGTAAAAGTCGAACATTTCGGACGTTTAGGTGGTATCGTACCAGATCCTGACGAAATTGTATCTGCATTGAAAAACAAAATTTTAAAATAAAAAGAATAACATAAAAGATGAATCCCGATAAAATTAGAAATGTACTAAACCTCATTTTCCTTCTATTGGCCATTGTTTCGGTCGTTCTCTACTTTACGGTAGATTTTAAAGTGTTTATGTATGTTTGCGGCGCGGCGATTTTTGCCAAACTGATGGAATTTTTTATTCGATTCACCAACCGATAAGGAGAATATAGTTATGACGAAAGAAGAAATCATCAAATCGGGCAATCTGGTTTATAAAAAACCAACCCTGATGAATGACAAACCCATGCATTATTGCCCGGGTTGCAGCCATGGCGTTGTACACAAACTGATAGCTGAAGTTATCGAAGAAATGGGGATGGAAGACAAAGCCATCGGGGTATCACCCGTAGGTTGTGCTGTTTTCATTTACAATTATATCGATATCGACTGGCAGGAAGCAGCACACGGACGCGCACCTGCAGTAGCTACAGCTATTAAACGTCTCTGGACTGATCGTCTTGTTTTCACTTATCAGGGTGACGGTGACCTGGCTTGTATCGGTACTGCTGAAACTATTCATGCATTGAATCGCGGAGAAAACATTACCATCATTTTCATTAATAATGCAATCTATGGTATGACAGGTGGTCAGATGGCTCCTACTACGCTGATGGGTATGAAGACAGCTACTTGTCCTTACGGCCGTGATGTTGAACTTCATGGCTATCCGCTGAAAATGACTGAAATTGCAGCTCAGTTAGAGGGTACTGCCTATGTAACACGTCAGTCTGTACACACTGTTCCGGCTATCCGCAAAGCAAAAAAAGCCATTCGCAAGGCTTTTGAAAACTCGATGGCAGGCAAAGGCTCAAATCTTGTAGAGATTGTGTCGACTTGTAGTTCTGGCTGGAAAATGACACCGGATAAGTCGAATAAATGGATGGTTGAAAATATGTTTCCTTATTATCCTCTGGGCGACCTTAAGGATAAAGAGTAATCTTTAAAAGAACAAACCTTATGAAACAAGAAATTATTATAGCCGGATTTGGAGGACAAGGCGTTCTTTCAATGGGAAAAATATTGGCCTATTCGGGTTTGATGGAAGGTAAAGAGGTGTCCTGGATGCCGGCTTATGGTCCTGAACAACGCGGAGGTACAGCAAACGTGACTGTTATTGTTAGCGATGATAAAATATCTTCGCCAATTCTGAGTAGCTATGATGCAGCGATTATCCTGAATCAGCCATCTCTTGAGAAATTTGAAGGCAAGGTTAAGCCCGGTGGTATTCTAATCTATGACGGATATGGAATTATCAACCCTCCTACCCGCAAAGACATTAAAGTTTATCGTATTGATGCGATGGATGCTGCCAACGAAATGCAGAATGCGAAAGCCTTCAATATGATTGTTTTGGGTGGTCTTTTGAAACTGTCGCCAATAGTTCATCTGGACAGTGTAATCAAAGGATTGAAGAAAACTTTACCTGAAAGACATCATCATTTGATTCCAATGAACGAAGAGGCAATTAAAAAAGGAATGGAGCTTATCGAAGAAGTGAAATAAACCATACAATATCGCTTGTATTTAATAATTCGTAAACAAAAAACTATTTTCGTTTACGAATTATTTTTTATTGTATCTTTGTGCTAATTATGAGACGAATTCTACTTCTAAATATATTACTCTTTATCACCGGAATACTGACGCTTCAGGCTCAGATCAGACCTATCCCAAACAATCCATACGGTGATTCGATGGATGAATATGGTAATATTATTGACAAATATGGTAATCAGGTAGATCCTTCGATGCGTCCTACTATCGATTCTACAGAAGTTGATTACGAAAATATCCCACCAAAACTTTACATGTGGCATATCAGCGAAGATCTGGGAAATGTGAATATCATTCCTGCTGATACACTTCGACTGAACTTTCAGAACACAAACCTGACAGGAGGGATGAATGGAGAATACAATTATCTGGCTAACCTTGGTACACCACGTATGTCGCGTATATTCTTTAATCGCCGCGACAACGAGCCTTCTATTTTCATTGAGCCCTATTCATCGTTTTTTCAACGCCCCAACGAGGTGTTTTTCACAAACAGTAATGTTCCGTTTGCAAACCTGAGTTATTATAAGGCAGGTAACAAGATTAATGGTGAAGAAAGATTTAAAGCCTACTTCTCGGTAAATGTAAATAAAGCACTTGCTTTTGGTTTCGATATAGATTACCTCTACGGTCGCGGTTATTATTATAATTCGAATACATCTTTCTTTAAAGCATTGCCTTTCATCAGCTATATGGGCGATAAATATGAGGCATCTTTCATGTATAACTATAACTACCTGAAAGCTAATCAGAATGGTGGTATTACCGATGACCGCTATATCACCAATCCGGATGATGTAAGTAGCGGAAGTGTTGAATCGACCAATATTCCAACGCTTTTGAGTAGTGCTACCAGCCGCCTGGCTGACAGTTATGTATTTTTTACTCAGCGCTATAAAATGGGATTTCACCGTGAATTACCACAAGCTGAAGAAGATAGTTTGCCGCCCAGAAAAGAATTTGTTCCGGTAACGAGTCTTATTCATACTGCGAAAGTAGAATGGTCTAATTATAAATTTGCGTCGAACGACCAGTTAAATGATTATTATCAGAACACGTTTATTGAACCGGGAAGCCGTCTTATAAATGATTCAACCAGTTTTATAAGCGTTAAAAACACAGTAGGTATTTCTTTGTTAGAAGGCTTTAACAAATATGCAAAAATGGGGCTTACTGCCTTTGCATCTTATAAATTCAGTAAATACAATCTGATGAACTCCGATTCGACTACTGTGAGTCATTTTACCGAAAATGAATTCTTTGTAGGTGGAGAACTGAGTAAAAAAGAAGGTGAATTGCTGCATTATAATGCCTTCGGTGAGGTTGGACTACTTGGAAAAGGTATTGGCCAGTTCGATGTGAAAGGAAATATCGATTTCAACATTCCGATGTGGAAAGATGTGACCCGACTTACGGCACGTGCAAGAATTAGTAATCTGCTGCCCAATTTCTATATGCGCCATTATCATTCGAAACATTTCTATTGGGATTTTCCGGATATGGACAAAGAGTTTCGTACCCGCATTGAAGGTGAGCTGAACATTGGCCGCACAAAAACTTTATTGAAAGCCGGTGTAGAAAATATTAAGAAGTATACTTACTTTAATCAGAACGCCGTACCCGAACAGCATGGTGGCAACATACAGGTTTTATCTGCCACACTGAAACAGGATTTTAAACTGGGTATATTGCACTGGGACAATGATGTGACCTGGCAGAAGTCAAGCAATAACGATGTTTTGCCTTTGCCGGACATTACGTTGTACAGTAATTTATATATAGACTTTAAACTTGCCAAGGATGTTTTGAGCCTTCAGGTTGGTGCCGATTTACGCTATTTCACAGCATACTATGCACCTGCGTTTATGCCGAATACCGGACAATTTTATGTTCAGCCGGAAAATGATAAGGTAAAGATTGGTAATTACCCTATCGTAAATGCTTATATCAATATTCACCTGAAACGCACCCGCATTTTTGTGATGATGGACCATGTGAATCAGGGATTAGGTAAAGCAAACTATTTCCTGGCACCACATTACCCCATCAATCCACGCTTATTTAAGTTTGGTCTCTCATGGAATTTCTATAATTAATATAATAACATCATCGTATGATAAAAGCCGATCTTTCCTATACGAAATATCTCCTTATTGCTATTATATGTTTACTTGTTTTTACCATCCGTTCTAAAAGAAGCCATGAGAGTGAAGAGTTTACGGTCCGGGATTATCCTGAAATCAAAGAAAATGGCATTCTGAGAATAGCTACAGAGTATAATCCTGTGAGTTTTTTTGTAGAAGGTGATACTGTTTCAGGATTTCATTACGAACTGATTCAGGCATTTGCCAGTTCAATGGGACTGGAGACAGAGATTCAGCCAGTAATGGGTTTCGAAGATCGTATCAAAGGTTTGACAGATGGTTCTTTTGATATCATCGCATACAATATGCCTATAAATGCCATGCTGAAGGATTCTCTGGCATTTACTACTCCAATCAATGTCGACAAACAGGTATTAGTACAACGAAAACGATCAGAGAACGATTCTATCTTTATTGAAAGTCAGGTAGAATTAGGTGGCCGTACACTTCATATGGTAAAAGGATCGCCTGCACTTCTTCGTATTCATCATATATGTGAGGAAATAGCCGATACGATTTATATTAGCGAAGTTGATAAGTATGGACCGGAACAGCTTATTGCAATGGTGGCTCATGGAGATATAGACTACGCCGTTTGTGATGAAAACATCGCATCGGTTTTAATCGATTCTCTTCCACAGATTGATATAAATACAGCCATCAGTTTTTCGCAATTCTATGGATGGGCAGTAAATAAGGAAGCTCCGAAACTGCTTGATTCACTGAATGTCTGGCTTGAGACTTATA
Source organism: uncultured Bacteroides sp. (assembly GCA_947074195.1). Classification (GTDB taxonomy): domain Bacteria; phylum Bacteroidota; class Bacteroidia; order Bacteroidales; family Bacteroidaceae; genus Bacteroides. The sequence goes on along the minus strand of CAMTOS010000008.1, from coordinate 4,732 downwards.
AAAAGACGAAGAATTATCAGCAACTATACAAAAAATACCACTAAATAAACTGAATGCCCGTTAGAAATCTCTCTATCGGGCATTTATCTTTTAAGCATCTCTGTATTAATTTTGTTTTTGGCGATATAACTTTTAAATTTGTAAAGGTAAAACAGTTTTAATAGAGGAAAATGGGTACAAAGATTATAAAATGGGGATTCATTGGTTGCGGAGAAGTAACCAGAACAAAAAGCGGACCTGCATTTCAGAAAGTTGAAGGCTCTGAAGTTGTGGCAGTAATGAGCCGTGATGGTGAGAATGCGAAATCGTATGCAAAAGAACACGGTATTGCCAAATGGTATGATGATGCACAGGAATTGATTGATGATCCGGAAGTAAATGCTGTTTATATCGCGACTCCTCCATCTTCACATGCTACTTATGCTATTATGGCGATGAAAGCGGGTAAAGCTGCTTATATTGAGAAACCCATGGCGCAGACTTATGAAGAGTGTACGCGCATTAATCGTATATCTAAAGAAACTGGTATTCCCTGTTTTGTAGCCTATTACCGACGCTATCTGCCTTATTTTATGAAAGTAAAAGAATTGGTCGAAAACGGCAGTATCGGCAACATAATAAATATCCAGATTCGTTTTGCACAACCTCCCCGGGATTTAGATTATAACCGCGAGAATTTACCCTGGCGTGTTCAGGCGGATATTTCCGGAGGTGGTTATTTCTATGATCTTGCACCACATCAGATTGATTTATTACAGGAAATGTTCGGCTGTATTCTGGAAGCAAGTGGTTATAAAAGCAACCGCGGTGGATTATACCCGGCAGAAGATACATTGAGTGGCTGCTTCCAGTTTGATAACGGATTGGTTGGTAGCGGTTCATGGTGCTTTGTAGCACATGATTCTGCCAAGGAAGATCGTATTGAAATCATAGGCGATAAAGGTCAGATATGTTTTTCGGTATTTACCTACGAGCCGATAGCATTATATACTGAACATGGCCGCAAGGAAATAACCGTGGATAATCCTCAATTTGTGCAACAACCCTTAATTCAGGCTGTAGTTGATCATCTCTTAGGTAAATCTATTTGCACCTGCGATGGTGAAAGTGCAACCCTGACCAACTGGGTTATGGATAAAATCTTAGGAAAACTTTAAAGTAATTTCTCCCCGTATATTCCCACTAATCAATAATTTATATTGATTGAGTGGGATTTTTTTTGAAAAATATTAAAGATTGATGTCACGTTTTCAACACGAGTGACGTCTATGAATTGTAATGGAACTGAAAGAGTTTAAAATAATAATATTACCACTTCGCGATAAACTACTACACTATGCACGAAGATTGACTGATGATTCGCCAGATGCCGAAGACATCGTGCAGGATGCATTTATCAAGCTGTGGAATATGCGCGATAAACTGGATGATTACAGAAGTCCCGAAGCCATCTGCAAAACGATAACACATAATCTTTGTATGGATTACTGGCGCAGCCGGAAACCCGATCCACTTTCTCTGGATCAGGTACAGATGACAGATAATCAGTACAGGGTTCCTGATAGATGGCTTGAAGAAAAGGATAATTATAACCTGATGAGACAAATCATAGATTCATTACCACCTTTACAAAGATCTATCATCTATATGAAAGATGTGCAGGAGTATGAATCCGACGAGATCGCAGAAATAACGGGATGTAACGCCGAAGCCATTAGAAGTAATTTATCGAGAGCCAGAAAAAAGGTAAGAGATCAGTATCTTTTAGTCATGAAAGAAAGGAGAAAAGAAAAATGAAAATAGAAGAACTTATTGATAAATATTTTGAAGGTGAAACTACCTGCAAAGAAGAACAGGAGATCAGGGATTTCTTCTTGAATGATTCTATTCCCGAACATCTGAAAGAATATCAGCCGATGTTTGCCTTCTTTGAAGAGGAAAAAAACCATCAGAATTCGATGCAGGAGTTGACTAAACGCGAATCTTCCACGGAAAGTAAACCGAAAGAATACCGGATAAACAGAAAATTCATCATTCAAAGCATCATAAGTATTGCTGCAGGTTTGGCATTGCTGTTTACAATTATCGGACTACAGCAACATTTCAACAGTATACCTGCCAGCTATGTAATGATAGACGGAATTTGCTACACGGATGAAGAAATGATTCTGGAGCAGGCATTGAACTCACTAAATGAAGTAAGTGTAGATGAAGATGATTTTTTAATTCAGCTTTTATCGGAACAATAAACCCATAATGATATGAAACGAAATATAAGAATATTATTATTGATAATAAGCCTTTCAATGGCTTTCCCGACACTGAACGCTCAGGAAGGTTTGTGCATCAATTCAATTTTCAAAAAGTATGGTCATCAGAAGGGAGTAACAATGGTTGAGTTATCTAAAGACATGCTGAAGACACATAACATTACTTTCTATAAAAGCATCACTTTTAAAGATGTGGATCTTTATCTGGCAGCTATTAACGAATGTCTGAACGAAGACAGAAAAAGCAATAATGCCAGGAAAATACAGGAGGTAATGGAAGACGGTGAAATTCTAAGTGCCTATTATCAATTGCCTTCAATCCAATCAAAAGATAGGGAGCCTCTTAAAAGATATATTTTATATAAACGTGGTGCAAAAAACAAGGCTACGCTTGTCTATATCGAAGGCTATCTGAGCTCTGATAAGCTAATGGAAATCCTTTTTAAATAATACGAAAATAATAAATTTAAATAACAATGAAAAAGATTTTAACAGCAGTATTATTACTTTTCACGCTGAATACACTTTCGGCACAAGAGATTATCACTCCGACGCAAAGCACAGTTGTAGAAACAAATGGTGATACAATTCTTATTCTGAAAGGTCAGAATGATGTGAAAATCAAAATCTATGAAGATGTTCCCGGTCTTTATAGCAATGAAGAAGAAATGATTTATGAAGGTGTTTATCTGAAACGCGTGAATGCTGACAGAAACACATTACTTGATGCCCTTCCATTTGCACCACGTCGAAAAAGCAAAAATAGTTTCTCGGGACATGCTTCGGGAATCTACGGAGGTTTCGCGAATTTATCGAACAGCTTTTGTTCATTTGGAGAGAGTAATAAAGTTGATTTGAATTTATCGAAAACCTGGGAAATCGCCTTTAATCTTCTATCTTCTCAGCTTGTATTATCACAAGATCAGCATTGGGGAATGACTTTTGCTCTGGGTTGGGGTTTCAGAACTTACCGATTGAATAAGAACGAAGCATTTGAAAACATTAATGGAATTACACAGATAATTCAAGGCAATGAGGAAATAAGTTATACAAAAAGCCGTCTGCGCCATTTCTATTTTCGCATTCCGGTATGCGTGGAATGGCAAACAAGAGTAAGAGGTAGCAGTCGCTTATTTGCTGCAGTAGGTCCTGAATTCGAAATTCGTCATGGTGTAAAATCAAAGGCCAAAGTAAATGGCAAAAGTGAAACGCTTTCAAGCAATATGCATGTTCGCCCGGTTACAGTGAATCTACTGGCTCAGGTGGGTTATGGTAATATCGGTTTATATGCCCGTTATAATACCTTAAGTTTGTTTGCAGGAAGTAAGGGACCGGATGTAACTCCGTATTCATTTGGAGTGATGTGGTACTGGTAAAATTTAATAAGACATAAAATAGCGATCCGATTAACATATTACAAGAATTTTAAGGATATAATCTATGACTTATATTTTCTATCTTTGTTATAATACAAAATTAAATGATTTGCTATGACAAAAGATGAATTAATGAGAAGAGCTATTGAGCTCTCTATAGAAAATATAAAAAATGGTGGTGGTCCTTTTGGTGCAGTAATTGCAAAAAATGGTGAGATTGTAGCTGAAGGAGTAAACAGAGTGACTTGCTCTTGTGACCCTACTGCCCATGCTGAAGTAAGTGCCATCAGGGAAGCAGGTGCTAAACTCGGAACTTTTGACCTGAGCGGACATGAAATCTATACTTCATGCGAACCCTGCCCTATGTGTCTCGGCGCAATTTACTGGGCTCATCTTGATAAAATCTATTATGGCAACAATAAAACGGATGCAAAGAATATAGGGTTTGATGATTCATTTATTTATGATGAAATGGCATTAAAACCGGAAGACAGAAAATTGCCTTCGGAGGAGCTATTGCATAAAGAAGCTATTAAAGCTTTTCAGGACTGGACAGATAAAGAAGATAAGATTGAGTATTGATCTATATTCAATAAATAGAAAAATCCCCTTTGAGCATAAGCCCATCGGGGATTTTTCGTTACACACAAAGTTATTCGCAAATATAATAATATACGGTTTAGAAGCGCATTCCTAATGTACAAACTACACGACTATTACGATTGGTAATATTTGTTTTATCGAGGTTTATATTATCGAATGCATAGAATTGTTCCTTATAGGTGTTGTACTGGTAAGCTAAATCCATATAGAAGTTATTACCACGGTAACCAATACCAAATGTATAATTGTTGCCCGATTTCAGATTTGAATATTCTGTATCAGTACGCACACTATTAGAAGGAAGCCATTTGAAAGCATCATCTTTCATGGCAGCTGTAATATGATTATAACCAAAACGGATGGCAAATTCAGGAACAAATTTCAATTCAAGACCTGCTTTAATAGTACTTACACCTTTAAGGAAATCTTTTGCATCCTGTGTTTCCTGATACATAGTTTCTCCATCATCATATTTCAATTTAG
>CAMTOS010000007.1 GCA_947074195.1 uncultured Bacteroides sp. | reverse complement strand
TTATCTCGTCCCCAGATAAAGAAAAAACATACCAATCAATATCAGTACCAAATCGAGCGCTTTACTATAAAGGTTCTTCTCGCGAAACAAGAAGGCACCGAATGTAAACGAAACGATGACACTGCTTCGGCGTACCATAGATACGATTGAGATCATGGAATCTTCATAACTCAGGGCATAGAAGTAAGCAAAATCGGCTGCCGAAAGGAAAATAGAGATCAGGATGATGCTCCATTCCCAGCGGAAGGGTGTAGTGGTTTTGCGTTTAGGCCACCATAGCAGGGCAAGAATCGGCCCCATGATGAAAACCTGATAGACATTGTACCACGATTGCACCAACATAGGTGCCATGTGTTTCATCAGGTATTTGTCATATAGTCCGCTGATGGCGCCCATGATGGCTGCTAATACGATAAAGAGAATCCATTTATTACTCCCGAAATTGATACCTTCCTTTTTACCGGTACGGCTCAAAAGAAAAAAGGAAACAATGGCCAGCGTTACCCCGATCCACTGAAACAGATTTAATCGCTCGCCAAAAATCAGCAATGCACCAATCAGTACCATTACAGGGCGGGTGGCATTAATCGGGCCTACAATCGTAATGGGCAGATGTTTCATACCAAAGTAGCCGAATATCCATGATGATAGTACGATAAACGATTTCAGCAAGACGAATTTATGTACATCCCAGCCTGCTTCGGGCACAAAAAACATGGTATCGCTCAGCATCTGAGGCTGAAAGAAGCTGATCAAAATAAAGGGTAGAAATATAATACTCGAGAATATTGTATTCAGGAAAAGTACAGGAAGTACAGCATTGTTAAGCAGGGCTTTCTTTTTGAAAACATCATAAAAGCCCAGAAGTGCTGCAGAGGTAAATGCCAGCAATAGCCACATAAGGAAAGTTATTTATGTCGTGAATTATTAATCGATAAAGAGGGTTTCAGGATAGCCCACATCGACCAGAAACAATGCATTACCCGGAACAGATGTACCTGCTTTGCAACGATTCTTCATTTCGATGATTTCACGGAAACCTTCGATAGTCAGTTTGCCACGCCCTACTTCGATAAGCGTACCAACAATGGCACGAACCATATTGCGCAGAAAACGATCGGCCTGGATGGTAAAAACCCAGGTAAATTCATCTTCCTGCGTCCATTCGGCATGCATTATCTTACAAATATTGGTTTTCACATCGGTATGCAACTTACTGAAACTTGTAAAATCAGAATAGTCGAATAGTGTTTGAGCAGCTTCGTTCATCAGTTCATAGTTTAATGGCTGAAACAATCTGCAACGGTATTGGCGATTAAAAGGATATTTCACCGATGTCACATAATATTTATATTTGCGATAAGTAGCATCGAAGCGTGCATGAGCTTCGGGCACCACCGGACGAACGGTAAATACGGAAATATCGGGAGGTAGTAAACGGTTGAGTTTATCGGTTAAAGTTACAGTATCCAGTTCTTTTTCGAAATCGAAATGCGCAACCATCAGTGAAGCATGAACGCCGGCATCGGTACGGCCTGCGCCAATTACCTCAATCTCTTTACGCAAAAAAATAGAAAGCGCACGCATCAGTTGCGCCTGAACACTATCACCATTGGGTTGTATCTGCCAGCCATGATAGTTGGTACCATCGTAGGCCAGATAAATGAAATATCTTCTCACCTGTTTGTTATTTGATTAAATCGCTGCAAAGTTACGACTTTTATATGAGATACATTTTTATAGCAGGGGCTAAAAATCTATCTTTGCACGCTATTGGTCAATAACATATCTTTCTTTAACATGAAATATACCGGTTTCGCTTTCCTGCTATGTTGCTTATTTATCGTTTGTGGCTGTAAAAAGAATAATGAAGTTCCTGTTCGTCCTGAAACACCGCGAAGAGTCAGAGGGGTAAACAATTTGTCGAAAACATTTAACGACATGCATAAAAAGCATATCGATGCTGCAAAGAAATTTGGCGTTAAACCGGTGGCTTGCCGCGATGAAGCCGAACATCTGACCAAAACGCTGAAAGAGATAGGTAATAATGATTTGTATATAGTTGATAAGCTTACTTATTCGGTACCCTTTCTTGTGCCACGTGCCGATGAATTGCTGACGAAGATTGCGCAGAACTTTAAGGATTCATTAAATTCCAAATGGCTTCACCCGCATAAGCTAATCGTCACCTCGGTCCTTCGTACGAAAGATGACGTAAAGAAGCTGAAAAAAGTGAACATCAATGCCTCTGAAAACTCGGCACATATGTACGGAACGACTTTCGATATCACATGGAAGAGATTCAAAATCATCGAGAAAAAAGGTGATTATGAAACCCTGGAAACTAACGAAGATAAATTAAAGCATGTGCTGGCCGAGGTGTTGCGTGATTTGCAGAAAGAAAACCGCTGTTATGTGAAGCACGAGAAAAATCAGGCCTGCTTTCACATTACTACACGTTAACACGGCAACTAAATAATTTGATAATAAGCATGTAAGTCTAAGAACGTTTCATTAAATTTGCCGATATATTATTGTTTAATACCAATATATGATAGAAAGACTAATTGTTTTAGAAGATATCGACCCTGTTATCTTCTTTGGTGTTAACAACACCAATATTCAGTTGATTAAAGCACTTTACCCAAAGTTGCGTATTGTTGCCCGCGGCAATGTTATTAAAGTTTTGGGTGATGAAGAGGAAATGTGTGCCTTCGAGGAAAACATTCTGAAGCTTGAAAAATATTGTGCTGAATATAATTCGCTAAACGAAGAGGTAATAGTTGATATCATAAAAGGTAATGATCCGCAAGGAGAAAAAACCGGGAATGTGATTGTATTCAGTGTTACCGGTAAACCCATTATTCCCCGAAGCGATAATCAGCAAAAGTTAGTCGAAGCCTTCAATAAGAACGATATGGTATTTGCCATCGGTCCTGCAGGTTCGGGTAAAACTTATACCGCCATTGCTCTTGCAGTGCGTTCGCTAAAAAACAAAGAAATCAAAAAGATTATTCTGAGCCGTCCTGCTGTAGAAGCCGGCGAAAAACTCGGCTTCCTTCCGGGTGATATGAAAGAAAAAATCGATCCCTATTTACAACCCCTTTATGATGCTTTGCAGGATATGATTCCTGCTGCTAAGCTGAAAGAGTATATGGAACTAAACATTATTCAGATTGCTCCGCTGGCATTTATGCGCGGTCGTACGCTGAATGATGCTGTAGTTATTCTCGATGAAGCTCAGAACACCACTACGCAACAGATCAAAATGTTTCTTACCCGTATGGGAATGAATACGAAGATGATTGTTACAGGTGATATGACGCAGATTGACCTTCCAGCATCGCAAACATCAGGTTTGGTGCAGGCCATGCATATTCTGAAAGGGGTAAAAGGTATCAGCTTTATCGAACTGAATAAGAAAGATATTGTTCGTCATAAGTTAGTGACCCGTGTGGTAGATGCTTACGAAAAGTTCGATAAACAAAAGAAGGAGGAACGCGAAAAGCGTAAAGCCGAAGCCGAAACTGAAGCAGAGAAAACCAAATAAGATTTTCATTATCATAGTTAAAGAGAAAAATTCAAAATGAAAGCATTAACAAAAACAGATTTTAATTTTCCGGGACAGAAAAGTGTGTATCATGGTAAGGTACGTGATGTATATAACATCGGCGATAAACTGGTGATGGTTGCTACCGACCGTATTTCGGCTTTTGATGTGGTTCTTCCCGAAGGAATTCCTTACAAAGGACAAATGCTGAACCAGATTGCAGCTAAATTTCTTGACGCTACTGCTGATATCTGCCCAAACTGGAAACTGGCTACGCCCGATCCGATGGTAACAGTAGGTGTACGTTGCGAAGGCTTTCCTGTTGAAATGATTGTTCGCGGTTATCTTTGTGGTAGCGCATGGCGTACTTACAAAAGTGGCGTTCGCGAAATCTGTGGTGTAAAACTTCCTGACGGTATGCGCGAGAATGAGAAGTTTGCTGAACCTATCATCACGCCAACCACTAAAGCAGAAATGGGACTTCACGATGAAGACATTTCGAAAGAAGAGATTCTGAAACAAGGATTGGCTACACCCGAAGAATATGCTATTCTTGAAAAATATACTATCGCACTATTCAAACGTGGTGAAGAAATTGCTGCAGAACGTGGATTGATTTTGGTAGATACAAAATATGAATTTGGTAAACACAATGGAGAAATCTATTTGATGGACGAAATCCATACACCAGATTCAAGCCGCTATTTCTACAGCGAAGGTTATCAGGAACGTTTCGAAAAAGGTGAACCACAAAAGCAGCTTTCTAAAGAATTCGTACGCGAATGGCTGATGGAAAACGGTTTCCAGGGTAAAGAAGGTCAGACTGTGCCTGAAATGACTCCCGAAATCGTAAAAAGCATTAGCGAACGCTATATTGAACTTTACGAAAACATCACTGGCGAAAAGTTCGTGAAAGAAGATACAAGCAATATTGCAGAACGTATCGAAAAAAATGTAACTGAATATCTGACGAAATAAGTATAGATGAACTACCCACAGGAATATATCAAACCCTATAGCGATAAAGGTGAAAAGAGAGAGCAGGTGGAGCAAATGTTCGATAACATTGCACCCGATTATGACAAACTTAATCATACACTTTCTTTAGGCATTGACAAGAGCTGGAGAAAAAAAGCCATCAAATGGCTGAAACCACATGCACCAAAACAAATGATGGATGTGGCTACCGGTACAGGCGATTTTGCGATACTTGCCTGCAAAATGCTGCAACCCGATGAACTGATCGGCACGGATATATCGGAAGGTATGATGAATGTGGGAAGAGAAAAAGTTAAGAATGAGGGATTAGCGCAGCAAATATCTTTCGCAAGAGAGGACTGCACTAATCTTTCATTTAAAGATAACCGGTTCGACGCTGTTACGGTAGCTTTTGGTATTCGTAACTTTGCCGATCTGGATAAAGGATTGACCGAGATGTGCCGCGTTTTAAAACCCGGCGGACATCTGGTGATTCTTGAACTGACAACGCCCGAGCAATTTCCTATGAAACAGTTGTTCGGCATTTACTCGAAAGTCGTCATTCCAACGTTGGGCAAACTAATGTCGAAGGATAAAAGTGCATATCACTATTTACCCGAAACTATTAAAGCTTTTCCGCAAGGCGAAGTGATGAAAAAGAGCCTTTCGAAAGCCGGCTTCAGCCATGTAGACTTTAAACGATTAACATTTGGTATCTGTACACTCTATACAGCTACAAAATAAAATATATAAAGCTCCTGATATGAAAAAATATGGTTTAATTGGCTATCCGCTGAAACATTCCTTTTCAGTTGGCTATTTCAATGAGAAATTTGCCTCGGAAGGAATTGATGCTAAATATGTGAATTTCGAAATTCCAAGTATCAACGATTTCACTGAAGTAATCGACAAGAATCCCGACTTATGCGGATTGAATGTGACGATACCTTATAAGGAGAAAGTTATTCCGTTTCTGAACGGATTGAGTCCTGATGCAGAGAGTATCGGAGCTGTAAATGTGATTAAGATTGAGCGGCCTAAAAAGGATAAAATAAAACTGATTGGCTATAATTCTGATATCATCGGTTTTATGCAGTCTATTGAACCGCTTTTAATGCCGAAACATAAGAAGGCATTGATTTTAGGTACCGGCGGATCTTCCAAAGCAATCTTCCACGGATTAAAAAAACTTGGAATTGACGGGCAATATGTATCACGTGCCCCCAAAGCAGGATGTATCACCTATGATGAATTGACTGAAGAGGTAATGAAAGAGCATCTGGTAATTGTAAACTGTACACCTGTAGGAATGTATCCTAAAGTAGATGAATGTCCCAATATTCCTTATCAATGGATTACTCCGGATCATCTGCTCTATGATCTGCTTTATAATCCTAACACCACACTTTTCATGAAGAAAGGTGAGGCACAGGGAGCAGTTACTAAAAACGGACTCGAGATGTTATTGCTTCAGGCTTTTGCTGCCTGGGAAATATGGCAACGCTAATATTTAAACATTTTCCTGAATGAAAGAAAAGACAAGGAAAAGAATCAGAAGATGGGTTATTTCGGTGCTGTTAGCTATAATTATTATTCTTATCGGTGCCGGTTTTTATCTGCTGAGTTACAGTTTACAGCCAAATAAAGATATCGAACGGAAGAATGCGGATGCATGGCAATATATGTTTACGAACTATCCATATCTGGAACCCTGGGTAGATAGTCTGAATCATATTGGTGCGCTTCGCGATACTTTTATTCATAACCCCGAAGGTATCAGACTTCACGCTTTATATGTTGAAGCTGCTAAACCAACTAAAAAAACGGCGGTAATTGTACATGGATATACCGATGAAGCCATAAGAATGCTGATGATTGGTTATTTGTACAGTAAAGAACTTGGATTTAATATTTTATTGCCCGATTTGCAGCATCAGGGCGAAAGCGGAGGAAAAGCCATACAAATGGGCTGGAAAGACCGTCTCGATGTGATGCAGTGGATGCATGTGGCTAACGAAATCTTTGGTGACAGCACTCAGATGGCAGTTCATGGTATTTCGATGGGAGGGGCTACTACCATGATGGTATCGGGTATGGAACAACCTTATTTTACCCGTTGTTTTGTGGAGGATTGTGGTTATATTAGTGTATGGGATGAGTTTAGCTATCAGCTTGATGAAACATTTCACTTGCCGGCATTTCCTATATTATATGTAGCCGATGTGATTTGCCAGTTGAAGTATGGCTGGAATTTTAAAGAAGCCTCATCGCTGAAACAGGTAGAAAAATGCAACTATCCGATGTTATTTATCCATGGAGGTGATGATGGCTATGTTCCAACATGGAATGTCTATCCATTGTATGAAGCCAAATCGGAACCTAAAGAACTTTGGATTGCACCGGGAGCCAAACACGCCATGTCGTATAAAGATCATACCAAAGAATATACGCGTCTTGTGGGCGAATTTGTTGGAAAATATATTAATTAAAGAATTTAAATGAAGCGTTATACACTTATCATCATAACACTATTCTTGTTTGTACTGCACATTGGAGCACAAAACAAGGTTTATACGACGAATAACATTCCGAAAGTCAGACTGCAGAATAAAATGCGGTATGTAAATGACCCGACCAATATTTTATCGGCAGCTGCAACTGACAGTATAGATCGTATGCTCTATAATCTGGAACAAAGAACCGGCATAGAAATAGCGCCTGTTATAGTACCTTCTATCGGTGCAGAAGATTGCTATGATTTCAGTCATAAACTTTTGAATGAATGGGGTGTGGGCAAGAAAGAAACCAACAACGGACTGGTAATTCTTTTGGTTACCGATCAGCGTTGCGTACACTTCTATACAGGCTACGGACTGGAAGGCGATTTGCCTGATGCGATTTGTAAGCGCATACAGATGAAATATATGGTGCCTTACTTCAAAGACAACAATTGGAGTAAAGGTATGGTAGAAGGTATTTATGCCATCACACAACAACTGCAGGGTGTGGAAATGGTAGCTCCAGATACTGAAGATGAAGATGGACTGATGATTCTTCTCGCCATATTTGGCGTCATGATTGTCGGAATAGTTATTGCAATGCTTGCCGTACGTGAACATTCGCGTTGTCCTAAATGCAAAAAGTTCGGCCTGCAACGTGTGGATAGCCGCGTTATATCCAGACAGAATGGTGTAAAAACCGAAGAGATAACTTATGCCTGCCGTTTCTGTGGTAACAAAGTGATAAGAACTCACCAGAGTTACGATGACAACTATCGTGGCGGTGGCCGGGGAGGTGGTCCTATTATTGGCGGCGGTTTTGGTCGTGGTTTCGGCGGTGGCCGGGGCGGTGGCGGCTTTGGCGGAGGAAGCTTTGGCGGCGGTATGGGCGGCGGCGGTGGTGCCGGTTCTCGCTTTTAAATATAAATCAATCTAATTTCAAACATAAAAAGACAATTCAGCTTATGAATAATTTAAGTAAACCACTAATAACGGTTCTGGTAATTGTAGGTATTATTGCTGTTATTATTATTAGTTCTATAAAGATTTACAATAATATTGTTACACTCGAAGAGCAGGTAGATGCACAGTGGGCAAATGTTGAAGCTCAGTATCAACGCCGTGCCGACCTTATTCCTAACCTTGTTAGTACAGTAAAAGGTTATGCGGCTCACGAAAAGCAAACACTGGAAGATGTAACACTGGCTCGTAGCAAAGCGACTCAGATTGTAATCGATCCTGCAAATATGACGCCTGAAAAATTGGCTGAATATCAGAAAGCTCAGGGCGATGTAACGACTGCACTTGGTAAACTTCTTGCCATAACCGAAAGCTATCCTGACTTGAAAGCAAATCAGAACTTTATGGAATTGCAGGCTCAGCTTGAAGGTACAGAAAACCGTATTGCCGTGGCACGTAAAACGTTTAATGACACAGCACAGCTTTACAATGCTAAAATACGTCGTTTCCCTAACAACTTATTTGGTTTCGAAAGAAAACCATATTTTGAAGCTGCAGCCGGTGCATCTGTTGCACCCGAAGTTGCTTTCTAAGCTTTAATATTCTTATATTAGATATCTGAACATCTCATATTTAGTGATTTTTTTGAAGTCACTAAGTATGAGATGTTTCATTTAAAGATAAATCATTTCCTTATCTTCTGAATTATCAGTAATTTTGCAACCGTATACAAAAAATTTCAACTTCTCATGAGTAATCAACGTTACATGATGCGAGGCGTGAGCGCTTCGAAAGAAGATGTGCACAACGCCATCAAGAATATAGACAAAGGTATTTTCCCTCAAGCTTTCTGTAAAATCATTCCCGATATTCTGGGTGGCGATCCTGAGTATTGCAACATTATGCACGCTGATGGTGCAGGCACAAAATCATCTCTGGCTTATCTGTACTGGAAAGAAACCGGTGATGTATCGGTTTGGAAAGGCATTGCACAGGATGCTTTGATTATGAATATTGACGACTTGCTTTGTGTAGGTGCCGTAGATAATATTCTTGTTTCATCAACTATCGGCCGTAACAAGCTGTTGATTCCGGGAGAAGTTATCTCGGCAATTATCAATGGAACTGATGAGTTACTAAACGAACTCCGCGAAATGGGTGTTGGTGTTTATGCAACCGGTGGTGAAACTGCCGATGTTGGCGATTTGGTTCGTACCATTATTGTAGATAGTACAGTGACTTGCCGTATGAAGCGCAGCGATGTAATCGATAATGCAAATATCCGTCCGGGTGATGTGATTGTTGGTCTGGCATCTTTTGGTCAGGCAACATACGAAAAAGAATACAATGGCGGTATGGGTAGCAATGGTTTGACAAGTGCACGTCATGACGTATTTGCCAAATATCTGGCAGAAAAATATCCGGAAAGCTTTGATGCAGGTGTTCCTGATGAACTAACTTACTCAGGTGGTTTGAAACTGACTGATAAAGTGGAAGATTCTCCGATTGATGCCGGTAAACTGGTTCTCTCTCCTACCCGCACGTATGCACCAGTAGTGAAAAAACTTTTAGATGCACTTCGTCCTGAAATTCACGGTATGGTACATTGTTCGGGTGGTGCGCAAACTAAAGTATTGCATTTCGTTGAGAATGTACGTGTAATTAAAGATAATCTGTTCCCGGTTCCTCCATTGTTCAAAACTATCCACGAACAAAGTGGTACCGACTGGGCTGAGATGTATAAAGTATTCAACATGGGTCATCGTCTGGAAGTATATCTTTCTCCTGAACATGCTGAAGAAGTGATTGCGATTAGCGAAAGCTTCGGTATCCCGGCACAAATCGTAGGTCGTGTGGAAGAAAGCGATAAAAAAGAACTGATTATTAAAAGCGAATTCGGCGAATTCAGATATTAATGAAGAAGTTTCTGTTTATCCTTTGTTGTTTAGGATGTGTACTGGCAACTTTATATTTAGCATATACTTGCTGGCTGGCATCTGAAAGAAATGATAATATCTGGCGCGTTGCAATGCGTGTAGCCGGAACACTTGGATGGATTGTAATTACTTATAGAGTAGTTACCAAAAAAGACAGATGGATTCAAAAGACATTTAGATAAATGGCAGATAACAATAATATATTAGATAAACTGGACGGCCTTGTAGCCCGTTTCGAAGAGATTTCGACACTGATTACCGACCCGTCTGTAATTGCCGATCAGAAAAGATACGTGAAGCTCACTAAGGAATACAAAGAGCTTGATGACTTGATGAATGCGCGCAAAGAATACATGCAACTTCAGGCCAACATTACAGAAGCCCGAGAGATTCTGGCAAATGAGTCTGATGCTGAAATGCGTGAAATGGCAAAAGAAGAACTTGACAGCAGTCAGGACCGTTTGCCGGTTCTTGAAGAAGAAATCAAATTAATGCTTGTCCCTACCGATCCACAGGATGGCCGTAATGCGGTTCTCGAAATTCGTGGTGGTACTGGTGGTGATGAAGCAGCAATCTTTGCCGGCGACTTGTTCCGTATGTATACCAAATTCTGCGAATCGAAAGGGTGGAAAATGGAAGTATCGAGTGTGAACGAAGGTGCTGCAGGTGGATTCAAAGAGGTAATTTGCAGTGTAAGCGGTGATAATGTATATGGTATTCTGAAATACGAATCCGGTGTACATCGAGTACAGCGTGTACCTGCTACAGAAACTCAGGGACGTGTACATACTTCTGCAGCATCTGTTGCAGTACTTCCCGAAGCCGAACCATTTGATGTAGAAATCAATGAAGGCGAAATCAAATGGGATACTTTCCGAAGCGGTGGTGCCGGTGGTCAGAACGTAAATAAAGTAGAATCCGGAGTTCGCTTGCGTTATATGTGGAGAAACCCAAATACTGGGGTATCCGAAGAAATTCTGATTGAATGTACCGAAACCCGTGACCAGCCTAAAAATAAAGAGCGTGCTTTATCGCGTCTGCGTACGTTCATCTACGATAAGGAGCATCAGAAATATATTGATGATATCGCTTCTAAACGTAAGACTATGGTATCAACCGGTGACCGTTCGGCCAAGATTCGTACTTATAATTATCCACAGGGACGTATTACGGATCACCGCATCAATTATACCATCTATAATCTTTCTGCATTTATGGATGGCGATATTCAGGATTGCATCGACAAACTGACTGTAGCCGAAAATGCTGAACGCCTGAAAGAAAGCGAATTGTAAGATTCGATTCTATCGGCTAACAAAACATTAATTATAATAAAGTAGCGTTATGACTAAACAAGAGCTATTTGAAAATATAAAACGCAAGAAGTCATTTCTTTGCGTAGGTCTTGATACTGACATCAAAAAGATACCTGAACATTTGCTTCGTGAGGAAGATCCAATCTTTGCTTTCAATAAAGCAATTATCGATGCAACAGCTGAATATTGTATCGCCTACAAACCTAATCTTGCTTTCTACGAAAGTATGGGTGTAAGTGGTTGGATTGCTTTCGAGAAAACCATCAACTACATCACTGAGAATTATCCTGATCAGTTTATTATTGCTGATGCAAAACGTGGTGATATTGGTAATACATCTTCTATGTATGCCCGCACATTCTTCGAAGAACTGAATATTGATTCAGTAACAGTTGCTCCATATATGGGCGAAGACAGCGTGACTCCTTTCCTTGATTATAAAGGCAAATGGGTGATTCTTCTGGCACTGACCAGCAATAAAGGTTCACACGATTTTCAGTTAACTGAAGATAAAGATGGCGAGCGTTTATTCGAGAAAGTATTGCGCAAATCTCAGGAATGGGGCAACGATGAGCAAATGATGTACGTTGTTGGTGCAACGCAGGGCCGCGCTTTCGAAGAAATTCGTCAGATTGTTCCCAACCATTTCCTTTTAGTACCAGGAGTTGGTGCACAGGGAGGTTCATTGACTGAAGTATGCAAATACGGCATGAACAGTACCTGCGGTCTGATCGTTAATTCATCACGCGCCATTATCTATGCAGATAAAACTGAAAACTTTGCTGCAGCTGCGAAAGAAGAAGCACGCAAGGTTCAGGAAGAAATGGCTGAAGAATTAAAAGCTATCCTGTAAACAATCATGCCTCAAGCCAGGAAAATCATAAACGATCCGGTCTTCGGATTCATCAATATCCCTAAAGGATTGCTTTACGATATCGTGAAGCATCCTTTATTGCAACGCCTCACACGCATTAAGCAAATGGGTATTGCATCTGTGGTTTATCCCGGCGCACAACATACCCGCTTCCAGCATTCACTCGGTGCTTTCCATCTGATGAGTGAAGCAATTGTTCAACTCACAAGCAAAGGGCACTTTATTTTCGATAGTGAGGCAGAGGCTGTGAGAGCCGCTATCCTTTTACATGACATTGGTCACGGACCATTTTCGCATGTATTAGAGAACACGCTTGTTAACGGTGTCTCACACGAACGCATCTCGTTGATGCTGATGGAGCGAATGAACAAAGAAATGAATGGCCAGCTGAGTCTGGCTATACAGATCTTTAAAGATGAATATCCCAAACGTTTTCTGCATCAGTTAGTAAGCGGGCAATTGGATATGGACCGCCTTGATTATCTTCGCCGCGACAGTTTTTACACCGGCGTACATGAAGGTAATATCGGTTCGGCTCGTATCATAAAAATGCTTGATGTGGCAGACGACCGACTGGTAGTGGAATCGAAAGGCATTTATTCTATAGAAAATTTTCTGACTGCCCGAAGGTTAATGTACTGGCAGGTTTATTTGCACAAAACGTCTGTGGCCTATGAGCGCCTGTTGCTGAACACATTATTGCGCGCCAAGGAATTGGCAAGGCAAGGTGTTGAAATTTTCGCATCACCGGCATTAAAATATTTCCTGTACAGAGATATTGATGAACACTTTTTCATGAATGAACCAGAATGTCTTGAGAATTTCATTCAACTTGACGACAATGATATCTGGACTTCACTGAAAGTATGGTGCCAGCATGAAGATAAAGTTTTATCGACGCTCAGTAATGGCATGGTAAACAGAAATATATTTAAAGTTGAAATTTTCAATGAACCAATAAGCGAAGATAGAAAAAATAGCCTAATTTTGCAGATTGGACATGAACTGAACATTTCACCGTCAGAGGCCTCATATTTTGTATCGACTTCGCAAATATCGAAGAATATGTACGACCCGGCTGATGATAGCATTGACATCTTATTTAAAGATGGAAAAATAGAGAATATTGCAGATGCATCAGATATGCTTAATATTTCGTTATTAGCAAAAAAAGTAAAAAAATACTATCTGTGTTATTATCGTTTAGATAAGCATCTGTAAAATATTCATTAAAGAATACGGAGTTTTCAAAAAAAAAACCGTTATTTGTGTTTGAAACAATATCGTAATATCATAAATTAAGTAAGCTATGGAGTTTTCGGCCAAGCAAATTGCTGCATTCATCGACGGAGAAATTGTCGGTGATGAGAATGCAACTGTACATACTTTTGCTAAAATTGAAGAAGGAATACCTGGAGCAATATCATTCCTCTCAAATCCTAAATATCTTCCCTATATATATGACACAAAATCGACCATCATATTGGTTAACAAAGATTTTGTACCCGAGAAAGAAGTTCCTGCAACACTTATTAAGGTAGACAATGCATACGAGAGTCTGGCAAAATTGCTAAACTTGTATGAAATGAGTAAACCTAAAAAAACAGGAATTGATTCTCTTGCATTCGTATCTCCATCTGCGAAAGTTGGCGAGAATGTTTATATAGGCGCTTTTGCTTATATCGGCGAAAACGTTACGATTGGCGATAACACACGTATATACCCCCATACATTTATTGGTGACGGAGTAAAAATAGGTGATCAATGTATCATTTATTCGAATGTCAGTATTTATCACGATTGCCGCATCGGTAATGAATGTATTCTTCATTCGGGTGCAGTAATTGGTTCTGACGGTTTTGGTTTTGCTCCAACTCCAGACGGATACGAAAAGATTCCTCAAATCGGAATCGTGATCCTTGAAGACAGAGTTGACATTGGTGCAAATGCTTGTGTTGACCGTGCTACAATGGGTGCTACTATTATTCATAAAGGTGTGAAACTAGACAATCTTGTTCAGATTGCTCACAACGATGAAATTGGTGCCCACACTGTAATGGCAGCTCAGACAGGTATTGCAGGATCTACCAAAGTTGGTGAATGGTGTACATTTGCCGGCCAGGTTGGTGTAGCAGGCCATATTACAATTGGTGATCATGTTACATTCGGTGCCCAGTCGGGTGTGCCAAGTAGCACTAAACCTAACCGACAACTCATTGGTACACCACCAATGGAAATGAAACCTTACTTCAGATCAGCCTCAGTATTTCGTAAATTGCCAGATCTCTCATTTGAGGTCAACGCACTAAGAAAAGAGCTAGAAGAAATAAAACAAAAACTAAATAAGTAATCAATGCTGAAACAAAAAACTCTGCAAAGCAGCTTCTCATTAAGAGGAAAAGGTCTTCACACAGGGCTTGATTTAGTTGTAACTTTCAATCCTGCACCAGAAAATCACGGTTATAAAATACAACGTGTAGATGTAGAAGGACAACCTGTTATTGATGCTGTTGCGAATAATGTTACAGAGACAACCCGTGGCACCGTATTAGAGCAGAATGGGGTCAAGGTAAGCACAATAGAACACGGTATGGCGGCTTTATATGCACTGGATATTGACAACTGTCTTATTCAGGTGAATGGCCCTGAGTTTCCTATCCTTGATGGTAGCGCACAATATTATGTGCAGGAAATTGAACGTGTGGGAATTGCTGAACAAAATGCAGCAAAAGACTATTATATCATTAAATCAAAAATAGAAGTCCGCGACGAAGAAACCGGTTCTTCTATCATAGTTCTTCCTGACGACAGCTTCAGTCTGAATGTATTGATTTCATATGATTCGGAAATCATTCCTAATCAGTTTGCCACTCTCGAAGATATGGCAAAATTCAAGGATGAAATTGCGGCCAGCCGTACATTTGTATTCGTCAGAGAAATTGAACCACTTCTTTCTGCAGGATTAATTAAAGGAGGTGATCTTGACAATGCCATCGTTATTTACGAACGCAAAATGTCTCAGGAAAGCTACGATAAACTAGCTGACGTAATGGGTGTTCCTCATATGAATGCTGACCAGTTGGGATACATTAATCATAAACCACTTGTATGGCCTAATGAATGTGCCCGTCACAAACTATTGGATGTGATTGGTGATTTGGCTTTAATTGGTAAACCGATTAAGGGCCGTATCATTGCTACTCGTCCCGGACATACGATTAATAATAAATTTGCGCGCCAGATGCGCAAAGAAATCCGCCTGCACGAAGTTCAGGCGCCTACTTATAACCCCAACGATGTTCCGGTAATGGATGTGAATAAGATTCGCAAGTTACTTCCGCATCGTTACCCATTTCAATTGGTTGATAAAGTAATCGAAATTGGATCAAATTATATCGTAGGTGTAAAAAATATTACTTCGAACGAACCTTTCTTCCAGGGCCATTTCCCGCAAGAACCGGTAATGCCTGGTGTATTGCAGTTCGAAGCTATGGCGCAGGTTGGTGGTTTGCTTGTTCTTAATTCAGTAGATGAGCCCGAACGCTATTCTACCTATTTCCTCCGTATTGATAACGGACGTTTCAGACAAAAAGTTGTACCGGGTGACACGATGTTGTTCCGTGTAGAATTCATTACTCCGATTCGTCGTGGTATCGCTACAATGAAAGGTTATGCTTTTGTTGGCGAGAAAGTAGTGTGCGAAGTAGAGTTCATGGCACAAGTTATAAAAAACAAATAATAAAAGAATGATTAGCCCGTTAGCATATATTCATCCCGAAGCAAAGATCGGGAATAATGTTGAAATTGGACCGTTTGTATTT
Source organism: uncultured Bacteroides sp. (assembly GCA_947074195.1). Lineage (GTDB taxonomy): Bacteria > Bacteroidota > Bacteroidia > Bacteroidales > Bacteroidaceae > Bacteroides. The sequence continues at coordinate 39,697 of CAMTOS010000007.1, read as the reverse complement.
ATCGATAAAGATGTAGTCGTTGGTGATGATAATAAAATCATGCCAAATGTCAGCATTTTATATGGTTCACGTATAGGCAAAAATAATACGATTTTTCCGGGTGCTGTAATTGGTGCCATTCCTCAGGATCTTAAATTCCAGGGCGAAGAAAGTACTGCCGAAATTGGTGACAACAATACCATTCGCGAGAATGTAACGATCAATCGTGGTACAGCAGCCAAAGGACGCACTGTAGTTGGAAATAACAATCTTTTAATGGAAGGTGTACATGTTGCTCACGATGCAATCATCGGAAATGGTTGTATTATCGGAAACTCAACTAAAATGGCCGGTGAAATCATTATCGATGATAATGCTATTGTCAGCGCCAATGTATTGATGCATCAGTTCTGCCACGTAGGAAGTCACGTGATGATTCAGGGTGGAAGCCGTTTCAGTAAAGATATCCCTCCTTACATTATTGCCGGCAGAGAACCTATTTCTTATGCAGGTATTAATATTATCGGATTGCGCCGCCGTGGTTTCGCTAACGATGTTATCGAAAAAATTCACAATGCATACAGAATCATTTATCAAAGCGGATTGAACAATTCTGAGGCATTGCTTAAAATTGAGGAAGAGATTCCAATGATCCCTGAAGTAGAGTATATTGTTAATTTTATTCGCACTTCAGAGCGTGGTATTTTAAAATAATTTAAACCGGATAATACCTGATAGGATATATTTATATATAGTTGTTAGGACTCAGAAGTTATCGGAAAATATTATGATTTATAGATTTACAATTATCTCTGACGAAAACGATGATTTTCTAAGAGAAATACAGATTGATCCGGATGCTACTTTCTTTGACTTACACAAAGAAATAGTGAAAGCGGTTAATTATACCGACGATCAGATGACCTCTTTTTTCCTGTGCGATGATAACTGGGAAAAAGAAAAAGAAGTTACTTTAGAAGAGATGGATAGTAATCCTGAGCTTGACAGCTGGATTATGGAGGATACAGTTCTTAGTGAACTAATCGAAGATGAAAAGCAAAAGATGCTTTATGTATTCGATTACATGACAGAACGTTGTTTCTTTATCGAACTTTCGGAAATCATTACCGGCAAAGATATGACTGGAGCAGAGTGTACACGCCAGATTGGTGACGCACCCAAACAAACAGTTGATTTTGAAGAAATTGCTGTAGGTAACACAGCATTAGATCTTGATGAGAACTTTTATGGTGATCAGGATTTCGATCTTGAAGATTTCGACCAGGAAGGATTCGATATAGATAGCAATGGTGGCGCAGCTGCCGATTTTAGCGACGATAAATTTTAATCACATATTCTGCGTTCAGAGAAGAAGTGTACCCTCTTCTCTGAACGCATTTTTGTTTATATGCCCAACCTCATTGTTCTTATTGGTCCTACAGGTGTTGGTAAGACTGAATTAAGCCTTCGTCTTGCCGAACATTTTCAGACAGATATCGTTTCGGCAGATTCACGCCAACTTTATGCCGAACTGAAAATTGGTACGGCTGCTCCTACTCCAGATCAGCTTGCCAGAGTACAGCATCATCTTGTAGGTACACTTCAACTGACCGATTATTATAGTGCAGCCAAATATGAAGAAGAGGTTCTTTCTATTCTCACCGAACTATTTAAAACTAAAGACACCGTTATTCTTACCGGTGGTTCGATGATGTATGTCGATGCCATCTGCAAGGGTATTGATGATATTCCTACCGTTGACAATGAAACCCGTGAGATGATGATACAGAAATATGAGTCAGAAGGTTTAGAGCAGCTTTGTGCTGAGCTTAAACTGATGGACCCTGAATACTATCAGATCGTCGACCTGAAAAACCCCAAAAGGGTGATTCATGCGTTGGAAATTTGTTACATGACCGGTCGCACTTATACTTCTTACCGCACGCAACAAAAAAAAGAACGTCCCTTCAACATCATTAAAGTTGGTTTGATTCGTGAACGCGAGGAGCTTTATCAGCGTATCAATCAGCGTGTAGATCAAATGATGGAAGAAGGATTGCTTAAGGAAGCTGAACAGTTTTTTGACCAACGCCAACTGAACTCACTCAATACGGTAGGCTACAAAGAGCTATTCAACTTTTTCGATGGCACGTGGGAATTGCCTTTTGCCATCGAGAAAATCAAGCAGAATTCAAGAATCTATTCGCGTAAACAGATGACATGGTTTAAGCGAGATCAGGATATCAAGTGGTTTCATCCCGATCAGATGACTGAGGTGATAGATTATTGTACACAGCATCTGAAGTAACTATGCACCAGGCTGCTTTCTGAAAAACAGATTCTCCACATTTTTACTCTATTTATCGCCACTTAATCTATGAATTAGGTGCATATTTGCAAACAGAGATTAAAGATTTTAACGATATGAGAACTTTCTGTCTAATTTTATGCTGCATCGTTGCAGGCTTTGTTACCACAGCCCAGGCCCAGGATTTAAATAAATCATTTGGATGGGCAAGTCTGAATGGCGGTACAACCGGAAGTGGAATTTTATCACCTTCTGAAGTTACAGCCGAAACACCCAATGTTCACTACCCTACTACCGAGGCTGAGTTTCAGGCTGCATTGAATACGGCAAGGAAAGTATCGGCAACTACTATCATCATTAAGAAAGGGATTACCATCAATTTTACTGAAGGCACTAAAGTCGATTCGAAAGCGAAAAATATTTCTATTCTTGGCGAACCGGGTGCACGTTTCCTCAATTCGGAAGGTGATAATGGTATACTCAATATTAAAGGACACAATGTTATTGTCCGAAATATTATTTTTGCCGGACCGGGTGCAATTGATGTCGATGGTGATGACCCACTGAGCATTGAAGGTGCAACAAATGTTTGGATTGATCACTGCACTTTATATGATGGCCGCGATGGCAATCTTGATATCAAGGGTGGAGCTAACTATGTAACAATATCATGGTGTAAATTCTATTACTCAGAATTATCAACCGGTCATAAATATAGCAACCTTATAGGTCATAGCGATAAAAACGGAGCGATGGATAAAGATGCACTAAAAGTGACTTTTGCCCTCAACTGGTGGGGTGATAATGTGCGCGAACGTATGCCTCGTGTACGTTTCGGATCGGTGCATTGTGTCAACAATCTCTATCGTGCACCTGGAAACAACTACTGCATCCGTGCAGGTTTGGAAGCCAATATCTATGCCGATCATAACGCCTTTATCGACGTAAAAGATCCGATCAGCAATAATAAGAATGACATTTGCTATGTAACGATGAACGAAGCCAATAACTATTATCGTAATGCAAAAGGTTCTTTATCTGCGGCACAACTTAAGAACAATCACGGCGCATTGTTCAATCCATACGATTTTTATGAATATACACCCGTACCGATGGAGCTTGTTGAAGCCGTTGTTACCAACGAATCTGTAGCAGAAGGTTATACCAAAACTACCGGAGCAGGCGCTACTCTCTGGCAGTAATTTATCTTATAATTCCCTGCAGACAAGTAATATGTATACATAAATCCGTAAAATGTTGTCTGCTTTCAACATCCATATTCTGTAATTTTGCATATAACCAATTAATACAATTTGTTATATGAGAAAAATCTTTTTTATAGCATTGAGTCTTTTCATCTCAATGCCAATAATCTTAAAAGCTCAGAATATGGATCATCAAGAAAATCTTCCCCAAAACCTTAGTCCGTTTCCTGTAGGCGATAAGCTTCCCGAAATGTATTCCAAGTATTTCATCGGACAAGCCTATCTTGCTCCGCTCACCCACAATAAAGATTTAAATGTACCGATTTCGAATGTCACATTCGAACCCGGATGCCGTAACAACTGGCATAGCCATACCGGTGGTCAGATTCTGATCGTCGTTGGTGGCGAAGGCTGGTATCAGGAAGAAGGCAAACCTGCACAGCATCTTAAACCCGGTGATGTTGTAGAGATTGCTCCGAATGTTATTCACTGGCATGGCGCGACTGCCGACAGCTGGTTCTCACATCTTGCCGTAGAGTGCAATCCTCAATACAATGAAAATACGTGGCTTGGTCCTGTAACCGATGCCCAATATGACGCTTTAAAATAACCTCAATGAAAACAGTTAAATTAAACAATGGCGTAGAAATGCCAATCTTAGGGTTTGGCGTATATCAGGTTGAACCACAGGAAATCGAAAAGGTGGTAATCGATGCTTTAGCAACAGGTTATCGCTCAATTGATACCGCTGCCGCTTATATGAACGAAGAAGGCGTGGGCGAAGCGATTAAGAAGAGTGGCATTCCACGCGACGAACTCTTTATCACCACTAAACTCTGGATTCAGGATGCTGGCTATGATAAAGCATTGAAAGCATTCGATGTTAGTCTGAAGAAACTGCAACTCGACTATCTTGATCTTTATCTGATTCATCAGCCTTATGGCGATGTTTATGGCTCGTGGAGAGCGATGGAAGAGTTGTATAAAGCGGGAAAAATCAGAGCAATCGGCGTAAGCAATTTCTATCCGGATCAGATTTACGATTTGATACTCCATAATGAGATTACTCCGGCCATTAATCAGGTGGAGACTCACCCATTCTATCAGCAGACGGACAATCAGGCTTTTCTAAAAGAGAATGGAGTGCAGATTGAGTCATGGGCACCTTTTGCCGAAGGACGCAATAATCTTTTCCACAATGAACTGCTGACAAGCATCGGAAAGAAATACAATAAATCGGTAGCCCAGGTCATATTGCGCTGGTTAGTGCAGAGAGATGTCGTAGTTATCCCGAAATCTGTGCGCCCCGAACGTATGAAAGAGAATTTCGATGTATTTGATTTCGAGCTATCCGCAGAAGATATGCAGGCCATTGCTTCATTGAATGAGCCGGATAGTGCCTTTTGTAATCACAGGGATATTGAGTTCATGAAATGGATTAACGGCATGAAGTTTTAAAGTCTGTTGATTGATCGTTAATATAGTTTTTACTGCCAGTTTATGCCCATTTACAGGCATACCTTTGGCTAATTACTGGCAAGCCTTTGACAGTTTGTTGCCAAGCCTTTGACAACATGCTGGCAAAGGTTTGCCAGCAAGCTGAGTAATTATCGCCTGCAGCACGTCTATACATATCTAATATTCAACATATTAGCTTAAATAAAAACAGAGCCGCACATCTCACGATATACGACTCTGTTTATCATAAACAAAACAATAAATATTTTATTTTTTAGCTTTTCTGTTTTTCTTCTTTACCAATCGTCTGATCCACAAATAGTATCCGGTAACAGATAATACTGCTCCCATCAATGCACCGATAAACCAAAGAATACGGGTAAACATACCTCCAAAGTTGCCAACGTGTACAGAGTAAATCCAGCCGCGCATTTTACCAGCTTTAGGCTGATCTACATAATAATCGACTTTCAGAATCTCACCATTCTCGGCGTTAAATGTATATTTATCAGAAGCACGCTGATTACCCAAACGGGTATAAGCCACATTAGCACTACCATCGGTTACAGTAATCGTGTTGAAATCGGGACAAGTTGCCTGAAGCTCATTAACCACTGCCTGCCAGTTTCTGAAATTAACTCCCGCTGCAGATGGCTTACTACGCTCAGCACCCTGAGTAGCATTTCTATTGCCACCTCTTTCGCCTCTGCCTTCAGATCTTTCACCTCTGCCTTCAGGTCTTTCACCCGAGGCATTTTCACCGCGTTTATCAGCAGTTGTTCCCTGCGCATTAGCAGGTTTCGCAGGAGCCTGATGCGGAGATGCCGGAGCCTCAACGCCAAACGCTTTGTAGAAAGCAGTGTTATACCAGCGGAACGACCAGGTGAGTCCGGTAAGTGCCATAACAAGAAGTAAAAGCAATGTATAAAAGCCACCCGCCACATGTAAATCGTACCAGAAACGGTGGCCGCCACGGTTAGTCACAATCTTCAATCTGTTTTTCAAACCCTTTACAGTGCGAGGCCACCAGATTACTAACCCTGTAATAAGTACGATAACAAGCATCAGTGTACTGGTTCCCACAATAACTTTTCCCCAGAATATTTCACTATCCGGTTTCATGCTATCCAACAACCAGCGGTGTAGTCGGAACATGGTCGAAAAGAAAGGACGACGTTCATAACGGCCTTTTACTTCGCCATTATATTGGTCGATATATATCGAAGCACGTCTTGGTTGTGATAAGCTCACCTGATAGGCACGGGCAGGATCGGAAAACACAGTAACACCGGTTACCGTTACCGAATCGGGCAAAGTTGCAGCAACAATGCGAGTTAACTTACCCACAGGAATGGCTTCATCATTTACTTGCTCTACAAAAAAGAAATCAGGATTTAACTTCTCGGTAAATTCTTTTTCGAATACCAGCATAGCGCCAGAAAAACTTACAAGTGTAATAATAATTCCAAAAGGAACAGAGAGCCATAAATGTATTTTCGAAAATGCTTTTCTCATCTTTAATTATAGTTGTTATTTTATTTATTGAGTTGTCGTATACTGAATCTTCCGGTTTCAGATTGTGCTGATTTCCTTTAACGGATAATCAGCTGCAAAAGTCCTTTAAAATCAGTATATTTACAATCACCTTTTTAGGGTAATTTACTTATTAATATTAGTAGATTATTTCGCTATCCAAATACCTATTAATTGGTATTTAAATAATAACATTATACTACTACGCGGTATGAAGAAAGAGATAAAAATACAGTATTACGACTCGCCCGCAGGGAAACTTATCTTAGGCTCGATGGACGAAAAGCTCTGCATCTGTGATTGGGTAAATGCGCCCGATTCTCAGAAAAGCCTCGACCGACTTGCCCGGAAATTAAAGGCAGAATTCGTAGAAACTGAATCAGATATCATTACAAAAGCCATCGCAGAATTAGAAGAATATTTCGACCGCAAACGAACTACCTTCAGTATTCCTCTGGCAACTTTCGGAACAGAATTTCAGGAAGCAGTATGGCAAGCCTTACAGGATATTCCCTATGGCCAAACCATTTCGTATCTTACACTGGCCCGTGCGGTAAATTGTCCGAAAGGATACAGAGCCGTGGCCATGGCCAACCATATGAACCTGATTTCCATCTTTATTCCTTGTCACCGTGTTATTGGTAGTAATAGCAAACTCGTTGGGTATGGTGGCGGACTTGACAGTAAGCGCATACTGCTCGAAACCGAATCAAACTCTCTCTTTCATTTCAAAGATCATTCGTAAAATAAACAAACCCAAAATGCGAAGTGTTAGTAAGATGATAAACTTTATGAACGAACAATGCCAAAAATCATCATAACACAAGATTTCAAGATAAGAATATGGATCTACAGTGTCTGTTTCCTGAGTGCCTTCATCAATATTGGAGGCTTTTTGGACTATGCCTATTCGCTATCACACTATACCGGAAATTTTGTCGATATCATTTATGACATCTATATATTTCACCGCATCACCAGTGTTTTAATTCTGATCGGATTTTCCGTCCTTTTCATGCTTGGGGCAGCCATTGCCGCATTTGTCAATCAAAACAAAGATTTCCACTTAGAAAGTAGGTTTGGTGAAGTGCAATTCATCATTGGTGCCATCATCCTGCTCATCTATTTCTGTTTCGACAATGAAGTATTATTCGTTCTTGTACTGAGTATGTCGCTCGGAGTACAAAACGGATTAATCCGTTCTTACAAAGGCATGGGCTTTAAAACCACCCACGTTACCGGGACATTGAGCGATCTTGGCAGCTACATCGGATATTATTTTAACGGCGATAAGAGTAATTCCTGGAAAATCGTCTTTCAGTTTATGCTACTCATTTCCTTCTTATTTGGCACATTTGCCGGCATTTTTCTGCACCACTACGTACACCATCAGATCCTGATGTACGGTGGAATCTTGTATATCCTTTCAGGACTTCTATATTTCATCCTGAGATATACTGATAAAAAGAAAAGTGAAAAAGAAGCAGCGGCAGAGGTACAGAATACACCACCCGTTGATATAAAGCAGTGAGCATCATAACGTTCCCTTAAAAGGAGAAATATACAGATAAAGACTTACCGGCAGAATATCGCCATCATCGTAAACCGGAATCACCCTTCTGTCGACCACAAACAAACTGGTATTGTATTTGGTAATCACACCGAAATCAACATTCTTAAAATGCTGGAAATTAATAACATCGCCTACTATAGGGATGATATTCAGACTATAGTTATAACTCGAACTTGTATCGGCACTATCGATAAATGATACGGTAATCACACTGTTTATCATACTACTTTTGTTTGAAGTTTATTGAGCCGCATCGCATTGATTGCTCTGTTACTATTTAAACAAACTTTTTCGGGCATGGTTTAAAAGTATTTCATTGTTTATAGATATTGTGACCTATTTTACCCCTATTTTTAGCAATAAAAAAGGCTAATCAACTTTATTACAAGCGATTAGCCTTTTCAACTGTACACCCATGGAGATTCGAACTCCAATCGATGGAACCGGAATCCATTATTCTATCCATTGAACTATGGGTGCATTTAAGCGGAACAAAAATAGATAAAAACCTTTTATGTTCCTAATCTTTATTTGCATTTTGGAGTATGTATAATTATACAATATATGCAATAAATGATATTTTGAAACCTTAACACCCTTATATGTGATCATATTGATATTATTTTGCACTATTCATGCATCATCTATATTTTTTATCCTTATATTTGCGAACTATTAACATATAATCGACCATGAGTTATTTAATAAAACCGCAGCATTATAAGCCGCTATTAGACTTAAAACAGACCGAACTCGCAATTAAACAGATAAAAGAATTCTTTCAGATGAATCTTTCTTCGGAACTACGTTTGCGACGTGTAACTGCCCCTCTTTTTGTATTAAAAGGAATGGGTATCAATGATGATTTGAATGGTGTAGAAAGAGCCGTAACATTTCCTATTAAAGACTTGGGAGATGCAAAGGCTGAAGTTGTACATTCGCTTGCGAAATGGAAACGACTGACACTTGCCGACTATAATATAGATTCCGGCTATGGTATTTATACGGATATGAATGCTATCCGCTCGGACGAAGAATTGGGCAATCTTCACTCACTTTATGTAGACCAGTGGGACTGGGAAAGAGTGATGAATGAAGAAGAGCGCAATATCGAATTCCTGAAAGAGATCGTGAAACGTATTTATGCAGCGATGCTCCGTACTGAATATATGGTTTTCGAGATGTATCCGCAAATTAAACCTTGCCTTCCACAAGAACTTTATTTTATCCATGCCGAAGAGTTGCGTCTGCGTTATCCTGATCTGGATCCAAAAGACAGAGAAGAGCGTATTTGCCGCAAGCATGGTGCAGTGTTTATCATCGGTATCGGTGGCAAGCTGGGTGATGGTAAAAAACATGACGGCCGTGCCCCTGACTATGATGATTACACAACATTGGGACTGAACGATCTTCCGGGATTAAATGGTGACCTTCTGGTTTGGGATGAAATCCTTGATCGCCCGATGGAACTTTCATCTATGGGTATTCGTGTAGATAAAGAGGCATTATTAAAACAGCTAAAAGAAGAAGGACAGGAACAACGTCTTGAACTTTATTTCCACAAACGTCTGATGGATGATACTTTACCATTGTCTATCGGTGGTGGTATCGGACAATCACGTCTTTGTATGTTCTTCCTGCGTAAAGCCCATATCGGAGAAATCCAGGCAAGCATATGGCCGGAGAAAATGCGTGAAGAATGTAAAGCTTTAAATATTCCTTTAATTTAATGGAAGTAAAGATAGAAGAGAGCTGGAAAAAACGATTGAATCCTGAATTCAGTAAAGATTATTTTAACCAGCTCACCGATTTTGTAAAACAGGAATATAATCAGTATACTGTTTATCCTCCCGGAGCATTGATCTTTAATGCATTCAATCTTTGTGCATTCGATGATGTGAAGGTAGTGATTATCGGTCAAGATCCTTACCATGGCCCGGGACAGGCACATGGTTTGTGCTTTTCTGTAAATGATGGTATTCAATTCCCGCCTTCACTGAACAATATCTTTAAAGAGATCAGAGATGATTTGGGAAAAGCGATACCGGCAAGTGGTAATCTGACACGATGGGCTGAACAAGGCGTATTGCTGCTTAATGCCACCCTTACGGTAAGAGGCGAACTGACAAACGACCGTCCTAACACAAAAGCCGGTTCTCATCAGGGAAAAGGCTGGGAAGAATTTACAGATGCAGCCATACGTGCACTGGCCGAAGAGAAAGAGAATTTAGTCTTTATACTCTGGGGAGCTTATGCACAACGAAAAGGGGCATTCATAGACCGGTCTAAACATCTTGTGTTAACATCGGCTCACCCCTCGCCTTTATCGGCGCATAAAGGCTTTTTTGGTAATCATCACTTTAGCCATACCAATGCTTATCTGAAGCAACATCAGAAGAGTGAGATTGATTGGTAAGAATTAATAATCAGCAATAAAAAAGAGGATATTCCCGCATTGGCAGGAAATATCCTCTTTTTGTTGAATATCATCTTAAGTAGATTAATACCACTGAATGTTACTTTGTGTCTGGCTTCGCTGTTCCCATTTCAAATCTTGCAGAATGCTCGCATTTGCATTAATCTTGAAGTTATAATACTTATATATTCCAAATGGCGAAAGACTGGCTGACATTGAGAAACAGTGCAAATCTCGCGTGATTGTCATTGACGTTTGAGTCACTGCTTTGGCCTGGAAGTCATAACCTGTATTAAACGTTACCTGCCAGCTTTTGGTCAGCTTCAGATTACCCGATGCATTAATGTTATGCGTATAAGAGAACGGATATCGCATAGAATAGCGATTAATCGCTTTGCTTCTGTCTTCGCGAATATTAAACGAGTAGTTGACGCTGACCGACCATGGCATACTAAATGCCTGATAACCGTCGGCATCGACTTTTGCTTTCTCTTTTTTCTTGCCGGAGGATGATTTACCGCCATCAGGGCCTTGTGCTCCTCCTTCGCCTCCGCCATCATCATCATCTTTCTTACCACCCTTGCCCTTATCTTTCTTATCGTCGTCTTTACCACCGAACCACTTCTTCCATGTATCATTATTGAAGGTATAATTGAAAGAAGATCCCCAGCCGGAGAAACGACCGAAGCGACCATAAGACCACTCTGTTCTATCGCCTACGATTACATTACCATTTTTATCATAAGTATATGCATAGGTAGCAAATGTTGAATTAAAGTTGAAGGTATAATTTTTGGTAATCTTCAAACGAATACGCATAGAAAGGTCACTCCATGGACGCGTCTGTGCAGCCATATTATAAGATAATGAAGCACCTAACTCATCAATAAGACTAACCTTGCGAATAGAGTCTTTCCGGTCTTTAAACTTCATCTCAATATTATTGGAGACATCGAAGTTGATATTCCCCTGCTTCTCACGCGGTGCAGTACCGAATTGCTGTGAAGAATATGGCGAATAATATTGCATATTGCCATAAGGGTCCTCATGAGAATCCCAGTAACGACCGAAACCCGGGGCAGCACTAATACTTACAGAAGGCTGAAACACGTGACGAATCTGTATCTCTTTTTTCTTCATAAACAGCGGCTTGTACATACCATACATACGGGTATTGATGCCGACAGAGAAGTTATAATTGGATACACGATGGAAACCATAGACAGTATCGGTTGTAACCCACTGTCGCTGATCATCACTATACTCCTTATTTATCTTTTGGGTATACCAACGCTCGGTATAGTTGAAAGTCGGGGTAAGATTGAAGTATTTGAATAATGTAAATGTAGCACTGATAGGAATATTGTGCTGCATTGCATTCTCCCAATCTTTAATCAGATTCGATTTAAAAAGCTGATCATCCTTTGTTTTAATACTATTGGTAAAACGACCGGTATACTGAATTGAAATCTTTTCATACCAACGTTCTTCTCCGGCAGCCTTCTTACGCTTAAAAGGGAAAAGACGGGTTAAAGAGATATTTAAGTCGGGCAATGTTACTGCAAGAGATGAGTCGCGCAATGTCTGAGCGATATTGGTTGTACCCGAAAGTGTAAGTCCGATATTTGGGAATGTGCGCGAATAACTAATACTCGAAGTCTTAGTATTCTGCGACATCTGCTGTGGATTATATAAGTTATCGATATTGGTACGCTCATAACTACTTGTCGAGAAGTTTACACTCGCAGAGAAAGTACTGTTGGGATGTGCTTTTGCATCCTGACGATGACTCCATACAATCTTGAAGTCTTTTGCCACAGAATAGTCGGGCAAGTTTTTCTCACCCAGTTTAGTTACCTGATAGTCGGCTTTTAATGTTCCCGAAAACTTATAACGCTTATTGTAGTTACTTTCAAGACCAAGCGCCCATGAACCTTTGGTAAAGATTTCACCGGTAAGCTTTAAGTCCATCAAATCACTAATAGCAAAGTAGTATCCACCTTTAGTCAAACCAAAACCACGCGACGAGTCATCCATATATGTAGGAAGAATGAAACCCGAAGAATAGCTACTTGAGAAAGGGAAGAAAAAGAATGGAACGGCAATTGGCAAAGGGACATCTTCAACCACCAGATAAACCGGACCTGAAACCACATTTTTATGCGGTTTTACTTTAGCTTTAGTCAATTGGAAATAAAAGTGCGGATGATCATGATGGTCACAAGTGGTGTATCGGCCATTCTGCATGAAAAGTTCATCATTAGCCCCTTTCTTTGCATTATTACCGGTCACATATCCTTCACCCTGCTGAGTCACGACATTACTAATAATACCACGCTTACTCTTAAAATTGTAACGGATAGCTTGCGTCTCATACTGATCACTTCCTTCCTTGAATACAGGCTCACCTTTAGTTACCCCGAGTGTATCGGTAACACCACGTGCAAAAACAGTACTACTGTCCATGTTCATGGTGATAATTTCGGCGGTAAGCTCAATCTGGTCATAGGTAACTTTACCATCACCATAAAGATGTGCGTATCCGCCGTCCTCAAATACAATTGAGTCGGTAGCCGAATATACAACAGGGAAATCCAGTGGAGGTTTTGCAGCGACAGGAGCTATTATAACAGAGTCTGCTGCAATGCTATCCTGTGCTATCGTGTCTGTAGGAAGTGCTGTAAATCTCTCATTCTCGTTAACTCCGCTATTGCGACGACGCTGTGCGCCAGCTTCTTGCGGAAGAATCAGTAGAATGATAAACAGTAGTATAGATGATATGATTGTATTTACTTTCAATGGCGTCATTCACTATTCGTTTGCGCTTGGGATGGGCAAAAGTACGCAAACTTCGTTAATAATATAGCTGATTAGGTCATTTTAATTAATTTTTACGGCTATAAGAAGTTCCGGCACCAGCTATCGAAGCGGTTTACACCTTCTTCACCGTATCGCAAAAGTCCTTTGCGTATCTTCTCCATACTCTTCTCCTCATCAGGATGAGTTTTAGAAAAGAACTTATCTGCAAAGCAAATCACTTGCTCTTCCAGACTAACCGGCATCATCTCACGATGGGGTACTGGCAATTTTTGCAGCTCAATATCTTTAAGTGACAAACCAGTGCCGGTATGTCGTTCACAAACCAGCGCATGACGCATAAACCCCTCTTTACGAACGAGTTCAGCTCCTAAATAGCCGTGACAAATGTAGGGTGATGATCCGTAACATTCAATGCCGGAAGCATCAGTCAGAAAGATACCTATATCGTGTAGCATAGCTGCTTCGTACAGAAAGTTCTTATCAAGTTTAAGTTCAGGATGTTTGTCGGCAATCCACAAAGCTTTCTCGGCTACCGAGCGACTGTGTTGCCACAGAATATCTTTCAGGCGGTTCGATTCGGGATAATATTTATCAATCAGATCGATAGGTTGCATAAATTCTTTTTATTTAATGTTTGTAACAGTAGTTACAAAGGCATATTTTTGTGCAATATTACTAAAAAATACGCAGATGAACCGTACATTAGCCTTCATTCTTTGGGTGTTAACCTGTTGCACGCTGACAATTCATGCGCAAAATCTTGTTGAAGTCGGTGCCGACCGCACTGAGGAATACCTCCCTTTACTAAAAGGTAAACGTGTGGGACTGGTAATTAATCATACTTCACTGGTTGGCGAGGAACAGGTGGCTTTGCTCGATACATTGCTTAATCTTAACATTAATGTAACCAAAGTGTTTGCTCCCGAACATGGTTTCCGCGGAAATGCAGATGCTGGCGAACAAATTAAGGATGGAAAAGATATAAAAACAGGCGTACCGATTTTATCGCTTTATGGCTCGACGAAGAAACCGTCACCTCAGCAACTGCGCGATATAGATGTGCTGGTCTTCGATATTCAGGATGTGGGGGCACGCTTTTACACCTATATCAGCACGATGTTTTATGTAATGGAGGCTTGTGCCGAACAAGGAAAGGAAGTGATTGTACTCGATCGTCCGAATCCAAACGATTATGTAGATGGGCCCATGCTGAAACCTGCTTTCAGAAGTTTTGTCGGAATGCTGCCTATCCCTGTACTCCACGGTTGTACAGTTGGAGAACTGGCAAAAATGATAAACGGAGAAGGCTGGATAAATAAAACAAAAGATGTTTGCCGACTTACCGTTATTCCCTGTATTGGCTGGGAGCACGAACAACCTTATTCTTTACCGGTGAAACCATCGCCAAATCTCCCTAACGATCAGTCTATTCGTTTGTATGCCTCTCTTTGTCCGTTTGAAGCTACGAAAGTCAGCGTCGGTCGCGGCACAACTTCACCCTTTCAGGTAATCGGAGCACCCAATCCTAAATATGGTACATATACATTTACCCCTGTAGCATTGCCGGGGTTTGATAAGAACCCTTTGCATAAAAATGTAGTTTGCTATGGTCACGATCTGAGACATGTCAATGACGTAGAAGGGCTCGATTTAAGATACGTTCTTGAATTCTATAAGAAATCGGGTGAAAAGAATGCCTTTTTTGATCGCCCGCGCTTTTTCGATTTGTTAATGGGTACAGATGCCGTACGCAAAGCAATTGTGGATGGACAAGATGAAGAAGAAATTCGTGAATCGTGGCAACCTGATCTGGAGACTTATAAAAAGATGAGAAGCAAATATTTACTTTATAAATAAGAAGAAAAAAGCCTTTGCAATACAAAAGACTGCAAAGGCTTTTTTCTTTAATAAATATAGAGAGAAAATTAAAAACGCTCTATGAGTTCAAGACACATACGACCATTGTGATAAGGACATTTCCAGAAACCGGCTTTATCATCTTCGCGGTTCACAACACCATCCGCTCTGACACTCCAGAACCATTCCCCGTTTTTGCAATCGAGCAAATGATTCTTAATGTATTCCCAGCAATCAATGGCTTTAGATAATGCAAATTCATCTTCGAAGTGCTGATAAAGATTTGCATAACCAACCACAGCTTCCGCCTGAACCCACCAATGACGATCGGTATCTGTATGATTATCTGTTACGTTCATCTCATAAATCATACCATTGCCCAAAGAATAACCTTCTGAGGCTGCTTCGGCAATACGCTTGATTACAGGGACAACTCTTTCCAATATCTCTGCATCACCTAATTCGATTGCAGCTTCATGTATAAGCCATGAAGCCTCAATATCATGTCCGTAAGAGACAATATTAAATCTCGAATTCCAGTCTTCATCAAAGAATAAGTTCAAGTGTCCGGACTTAGGATCGAGAATCTTATCCAGAAATACCTCGATCAGATTCTTAAGCTGTCCTTTCAATCTTTCATCTTTCCAAACACGATAAAGGTTAGTGTAAGGTTCAAGAATGTGAAGATGCGTATTCATGGTCTTACGCTCGTTGGCATCTTTTTCGCTCAGACGCATATCTGCGATTTCACCCCACTCACGAGTGAAAGCCTCGAAGTAACCATTCTTTTCTTTATCAAAAGAATGTTCTTCTATACTTTCAAATAATTTAATGGCATAATCCAATGCTTCCTGATCGCCGGTAGCACGATTAAATTCACTTAATCCATAAATAGCGAAACCAAGAGCATAAATCTGCTTCTTCGTATCTACCGGATTGCCTTCACAATCGAGGCCCCAGTAAACTCCGCCAAACTCACCATCATAGAAATATTTTAACAGATAATCTTTTGCTCTTTGTGCAGCATTAAGGTATTCTTCATTTTTAAGAACACGATATGCTGCTGAAAATGTCCAGAGAATTCTCGCATTTAATATTGCACCTTTTTCAGCCTCAGGTACAAGAATCTCATTACCGGTGATACGTCCATAGAAACCACCTCTTTCGTGGTCTTCCATTTTTTCAATCCAGTAAGGTAGAATATTCTCTTTCAATATACACTCTACTTCTTGCTTTAAGTATGATTCCATATGTCTCATTATTATAGAATTTGAATAGGTTTATTTGTCAGAATGGTGACGTTTATTCTCTAGTTCTACTGTAATTTCACTCATTCTCTTTTCACTTAACGGATAGATGCTGATGAAGATAACACTCAAGACAGTACCAACAGCAGGCAACCAGCTTAAGAACATCTTAATACCATTGATAGTCTCAGCACTCTGTACTTCGTTGGCCTGAAATCCGAAATATGCCAGCAGCCAACCTGTCAACGCACTACCAATGGCCCAGCCAAACTTCTGACTCATTGAAGAAGAAGAGAAGATCAGACCTGTAGCACGATTACCTGTTTTAAGTTCAGAGAAGTCGGCACAGTCAGCATACATTGACCAAAGTAGCGGGAAGATGCTACCTGCACAAATACTGATTAATACCTGGAAGATGAAGATCCATACCAGCTGATTTGCATCGAACCAATAGAAAATAATACTTAGGATAGTAGCAATGATCATTGCTCCCATATAAGTTTTCTTCTTTCCAATCTTATTACTAACGGGTGCAGCAAGAACAACACCAATAATGTTGGCAGCCTGTCCGATAGCAAGATACAATCCACTTAAAACAAAAGGTACACCGAAGAACATGATTTCACCCAATTGTTCTTCTACCACAAAGTATTTGAAATAATAAACTGTAGCACCATCACGGATAGAATTAAATACAAGAGCAGCAACACCGGCACCTAAAAGGATCCACCAGGGTTTATTATGGAATAAATCCATAATATCCTCTTTCAAAGGATTCTGCTTCTCTTTGATTGGTTTAACGCGTTCTTTGGTAAACGCGAAGCAACCATAGAATAACAGGGCGCACATAATAGCGATGATAACTACCGCCATAGTCCAGCCATGCTGAACGGTATTATCGCGGGCAAAAGCATTAACCATTGGCATAAACAAAAGCAATGCCACAAAACTACCGATATAAGCAAAGAGCATACGATAAGTAGAAAGCACATTACGCTCTTTAGGATCAGGACTCATTACACCAAGCAGTGATGCATAAGGTACATTGATTGCCGAATAAACCATCATCATCAGCGAATAGGTAATATAGGCATATATGATTTTAGCGGTCAGACTAAATTCAGGAGTAATGAAAGTAAATATTCCGATTAAAGCAAAAGGAATGGCCAGATACAATAAGTATGGTCTGAACTTACCCCATTTGGTTTGAGTACGGTCAGCTACTATACCCACAATCGGGTCAAAGGCAGAGTCCCAGATACGTGTAATTAAGAACATGGTACCTACAACAGCTGCAGGCAAACCGAAAACGTCGGTATAAAAGATCATCAGGTAAGAGCCGAATAATTTCCAGAACATAGACGATGCCATATCACCGAAACCGTATCCGATTTTCTCTTTAAGTTTTATCATGTGGAAAGAAGTATTAGAAGATTTAATTAAAAAACCGCAAAATGTATCTACTGCTCATTAAATACAAGCAGCATGAAAAACATTTTGCGGTTAATTATTCATAGACAGTATGTTTATTTTTTCATGATCTGCATGTTGTGATCAATCATTTTCTTCAATGTATCTACTGATGCAGTAGTTGTCAGTCCATCTTGTGGAGTATTCATACAGTAGTCTACCAATTTATCGATTGTAGAAGTAGCCACATGCATACGTGTGTCACTTGATGCATAGTAAATAAACACTTTACCATCTTCGTCAGCGATCCAGCCGTTAGTAAAGAGTACATTTGATACATCACCAATACGCTCTTCACCTTCAGGAGCCATAAAGAAGCCAGCCGGAGAAGCGATAAGTTTAGTAGGATCTTCTAAAGAAGTCATGTACATATATAATACATAGCGAAGACCTGCAGCACAACCACGCACACCGTGAGCCAGGTGCAACCAGCCTTTATCGGTTTTGATAGGATGAGGACCTTCACCATTCTTTACCTCTTTAATCGTGTGATAATGACGTGGATCAATGATTTTCTCCTCTTTTACTTCAGCATTAGTCATATCGTCTACCAAAGCCCAGCCAATTCCACCGCCGCTACCGGTATCGATGAAACCATCCTGAGGACGAGTATAAAGTGCATACTTACCATCCACGAATTCAGGATGAAGTACTACATTACGCTGCTGACTCTTAGTTTTCAAATCAGGAAGACGTTCCCAGTTTTTCAAATCTTTTGTACGTGCAATTGCAGCAGTAGCCGTAGCAGATGACAAATCACCGGCAGGAGCATTTGTATCGTGACGTTCTGCACAGAAGATACCATAAATCCAGCCATCTTCATGAGCTGTAAGACGCATATCATAGATATTTGTTGCTGGAATTACATCATCCGGCATAGTTACAGGGTAATCCCAGAAGCGGAAGTTATCAACACCGTTTGGACTTTCTGCAACAGCGAAGAAAGATTTACGGTCGCTACCTTCTACACGTACAACTAAAAGATATTTATCACCCCATTTCATTGCGCCTGAATTCATTGCAGCATTCATTCCGATACGTTCCATCAGGAATGGATTGGTTTTTTCATCTAAATCGTAACGCCAGAATACTGGAGTATGAGCAGCTGTTAAAATAGGATTTTCGTAGCGTTTATATATTCCGTTGCCATCAGCAATCGGCAGGTTAGGTTTCTTAATAAGTTCTTCATGGCGGGCAAATAGTGCGTCCACCTTTTGAGCAAATGTTTTCATAATTGACCAGTTAATTGATTTTATTGTTATTATTTTTTAGTTGTAAAGTTTACCCGAAATATCGGTTAAGAATAAATTGCGCGGATTGTTGTAATATTCTACAAAATTATCGGCAGAAACTTGTCCCGGATAAGGAGCATAATAATGATTGTCTATTTCGCGTGCGTTTCTCCATGTTACTACAAATGCAAGAGGGTAAGATTCGATCAGCGGATAAAGAGTTTCTGTCCACCAGGTTGAATCAGGAATAGCTTCAAAACCCGTTTCTGTTACGGCGATTATTTTATCATTAGCTTTACCCACTTCATCAAGAATGCGTAAAGATCTCGACATTGATTCAAGATATTGTTCACGGGAATACTCATAGGCGTCGAAACCCAGTATATCGACAACATCATTTCCAGGATAACGCATAAGATATTCTTCAGCAGTGGTTGGTTCAATACCCGGAGAATAGGCAAAAAGCAGATTGTTAACCCCATTCTGTTTTAGTCGGTCATAAGTCATCAGCCAAAGATCTTTATATTCCTGATCAGAACACAGATCCTGTCCCCACCAGAACCAACTACCTGTATGTTCATGCCATGGGCGGAAGATAACAGGTACTTTTGTACCATCAGCTGTTTGTAATGAATTCAGATAATCAGAAAGATTATCAACCCACTGCATAAACATTACATGATTCACTCCGCCGGGAAGTACTGATGCCACTACAGTTGAATCATTATTGTCCCATGAGTCTCCCCCAGTCAGAGGATTATCTAAATGCCAGCTTATAGTGTTCAAGCCACCTCGTTCATACTGCGCAATTATCTCATTACGGATGATATCGAAAT
Organism: uncultured Bacteroides sp.; assembly: GCA_947074195.1. GTDB lineage: Bacteria > Bacteroidota > Bacteroidia > Bacteroidales > Bacteroidaceae > Bacteroides. The sequence goes on along the minus strand of CAMTOS010000007.1, from coordinate 19,763 downwards.
CGATATTATCAAGGCTCTGCTTTTTTCCAAGTTCGATATGGCCAACATCAAACGACATTACTGCCGGATAATCGCCACAAACGCTCTTTACATCACTACGTCCGGGATCACCTTCCCAACCAATACCATATAAAGGATCATCATGATGCCCATACATTATACCAGTTGACGGAATCTGTTTAAGATTAGCCAACAATGCTTCTGTTTCAGGCGTTCGCTCAAATTGAGCCGGAGCCTGATTGCAAGATGTAGTTCCCATAATAAAGGCAAGTGCGCCTACAATCCAATTAATTTTTTTCATTTCGAAAAATGTATTCTTATTAAATTAATATTTAACTATAAAACTCTGACTTTGTAATGCTTCATCTGCAGAAGATGGTCCGATCATCACAATAAACTCTCCGGGCTCGACTGTCCATTTCATATTGCGGTCATAAAACGCCAGTTTTTCAGGAGTGATTGTAAAAGTGATCTCTTTGGTTTCACCAGCTTTAAGCGAAACACGTGCAAAGTCCTTTAATTCCTTTACCGGCCGGGTGGCACTACTAAATCTATCACGAATATAAAGTTGAACTATCTCAACGCCATCACGTGTACCGGTATTGGTTATTTTAATCGTAGCATCCAAATTTTCATTAGCTACTATTTCTTTTTTAGCAAGTTTAAAGTCGGTATATTCATAAGTAGTATATGAAAGACCGTGCCCAAACGGATATAAAGGCTTACTTGGTTTATTGTCTACATAAGGGTGAAAATACATCGATGGTTTATGATTATAAATCATCTGAAGTTGCCCCACACTATAAGGAATTGTCACAGCAAGTTTAGCCGATGGATTTACCTTTCCATAAAGAATCTCAGCAATAGCCTGTCCGCCATACATTCCCGGTGCCCATGCCTCAATTATTGCAGGCAGATTTTCTGCAGCCCATGATACACCTAAAGGACGTCCGCTTATCAGAATCAAAATTGTTGGTTTGCCCGAAGCGGCTACTTTCTGAATGAGTTCATTTTGCAATCCTACAAGATCAATATCTGAACGATCGGTATCTTCACCATCTGTACGTTCCAGCCAGCGATGACGCATCATATATTCACCTGCAACTACAATATTCAAATCGGCTTCTTTTGCTTTAGCGGCGGCAAGCGCTACTTGTGCAGGATTCATGTTACGGGGATCCCATCCCTGATCAACAAAATCAAAGGTTGTACCCGGTGCAATTTGTTTTAAACCATCGAGAATAGTCGTAATATTCTCTGGTTTTTGAGGTGCAGACCAGTCACCCAGTATATTTTCATCATCAGCATTAATGCCGGTGATCATTATTTTTGTGTATTTAGTATCATTAATTGGTAAAATACCATCATTTTTCAATAAAACGATACCATTTCTTGCAGCTTCAAGCGCTGTCTGGCGATGTTCGTCACATAAACGAACTGTCATACTCTGAGCCTCATCTGTAAAAGGATGCTCAAAAAGTCCGAGGCGGAATTTCACATCAAGTATTCGTCTTACTGATTCATCGATACGAGTTTCAGGAATTCGCCCTTCTTTTACCAATTCTGTTACATATTCATTCCAGTAAAGACCATGCATATGCATATCCATTCCAGCCATAATTGACTGATAGAATGCCTCTTTAAGGTTCTCGGCAGTTGCATGCAAATCATGAATGTGTTCAATATCCATCCAGTCGCTAACCACAAAACCTTTAAAGTCCCATTCATCGCGAAGAACATCGGTCATTAACCATTTGTCTTCATGACAAGGAATACCGTTCAATTCATTGTGAGCAGTCATCACTGAACCTGCGCCTGCTTTAACACCAGCCTTAAAAGGAGGGAAAAAGACTTCGCGTAGTGTACGCACTGAAATATCAGTAGGAGAACCATTGGTACCATTAATTGGCTGACTTCCACCCACAAAATGTTTCAGACAAGCCAGAACATCTTCTGTCCCGTTAAAATTACCCTGATATCCTTTTACACTCTCTACACCCATTAAAGTAACGAGAAACGGATCTTCACCAAATGTTTCACCCACTCTGCCCCATCTCGGATCGCGGGCAACCTCAACATTAGGATTAAACGTCCATTGCATATTCATGGCACGCATCTCTTTGGCCGTCTGACGGGCAATCGTGTATGCCATTGCGGTATCAAAGGAACATGCCAGATTAATGCTTGTCGGATAAACAGTGTTATCCATCGCATATGCATTTCCATGTATTGCATCAATACCGAAGATGATAGGTATTTGCAAGCGGCTTTTCATAGCAAGGCTCTGCAAATAATTAGCCTCTTCGAGAGTTAGTACATGTAAAAATGATCCAACTAAACCCTCTTCAGTCCATTTTATGATATCCTTCTCATCGTGACCAGGATAAAAGGCATTTGCCGTATTATTCTTTAATTCTTCTTCAGTCATGGTCGAGCTGTTGGCTTTGATATGCTCAACACCTACAAACTGATTCATCTGACCCACTTTCTCTTCTATAGTCATACGTTTAAGCAAATCCTCAACACGTACTGAAACTGGTGCGGCGGGATCTTTATAAATCTCAGACTTATTATCTGAGCAAGACAATACAGATAAACCGATACTCATAGTTAGAAGAAGTTTTTTCATTATTAACTTACTGCATTATTACAGTTTGATTGTTTAAAAAAAGCCGTGATAAAAAATCACATTCATATTCTTCATCACGGCTTTTCTATATATCTTATTTAAAAGATGGTAACTGATCGCGTGAAATCACGTTTTCATTATTCATAGCATCCAACCACCAGTTATCATTGGCATGTTGCATGATTGCTCCTTCATTATCATACCATGGCATGAAATATAACCACTTAGCACCTGCATTCCACATTTCTGTGATAGTAGCCAATTCTTTTCTGTCATCGATATAAGCTCCATTTTCACCTAAACAAAGAAGTTTAGAACCGAAAGTGCGATTTAACTCATTAAAATCAGAAAGAGATTCTGAAGCATTTTTACCATACATATCGCGGGCAATGATATCAACATATTCGTCACCTGGATAGAAATCACTGTCTTTTGTCTGACTTGTCCAAACCCAGATCAAATTGTTTAATCCCTGAGCATTAAAGTAATCGAACATATGAATCCAAAGTCTTTTATAAGCATCAGCTCCATCGCTACCCCACCAGAACCATGCAGTTCCACCAGTATATTCATACGTATTACCTGCGGCTTCATGCAATGGACGCCATACTACCGGTATTCCTTTTTCCTGCATCAGTTTCAGATAACCAGCCATTTTTTCAAGATCAGCTTTCATCAGGCCATTTTCCCATGTACCTTCTGTCAACGCATTGTTAACAGAGAAAGTAGTCTGATTCGGATCATAAGTCACATCATCACTTGCTGCACCTTCATGTTTTGGTACCATCCAGTGCCATGAAGCTCCGATAATACCTCCGTCATTCCACCAGTTTTCAGCTACAGTAATATCGCTATAGTCAATCCAGTTAGCCGGTGATGCCCATAAATGGATATAATCAAAATGAGTCATTGCAGGATATTTACCAGTCAATGCATATACTCTTTGAGCCTCATCAATATTCCAAGCTACCTGAGCCATTGAACCAGAAATCGTTTTATTACCATAAACCTCGTGCATATAATTGAATATGTTTTGAGCTTCAACTGATGCATTCGGAGCAACAAGTGCAGTACCCAATTCAGATTCATCGACTGTAGAGAATTTGATGCTCACCGAAGGGATATCCACTTTAGCTGGTCCCCAAACAGCTCCATCAGGAACTACCAAAGTATATTCTTTACCTTTTTCAAGACCTGAAAGTTTGATGGTCAGTTGTGTTGTTGCAGAAGATGCAGCCTCCACTTTAGCACCATTAATCTGAATTGCTTCAGCAGCGCTGTTAGGACAGAAAACATATTGATCATACGTCAGTATTACCGACAAATCTCCGTGAGATATATTTGTAGCACCATCGGCTGGATTACTGCTGATTAGTTTTGCAGGTTCTGGCATTACTATCTTTACATCATCATCGTTACATGCTGTAAATATGATCATGATAGCCAAACCTAACAAAGAGAAATATTTGTTTTTCATCGTCGTTATTTTTAAATTCTTTATTCTTTGACTGTGTCAAAAAGACGGCCTTAATAACACAGGCAAAATTAGTATCTTATTTACGGAATTAATGATACTTTATTAACAATCATTCCTGCTCCTTGAACAATCAGCGCTGTTGTAGACCATCCATCATCTACTGTAAGCATTCTGTTGTACAAATCTTCATCAATTACAATCTCAAATTCAGATACAGGATCCGGGTAATCGATGATAGCCCATTGTCCCCAGCCAGCATCATTAATCTGAATCTGACCATAACCGTAAATATTCACCTCAAATTTCAGAATTGAGCCTGGTTTAACACCAGTTCCTTCGAATTGTTCTTTGTAAATGCGGAATGCACCACCATCACTTTCACCAGCCCAGTTGCCTAAATCACGAGGCGTATCCATCAACACTACACCTGCAGATGCTCCTCCGCCGGTTGTTATAATCGACACTCTGCTGATGATCATGTTTTTACCCTGAATAACCATTGCAGTTGTTGACCAACCATCATTCGCCGACATAATAAAGTCAAGGAAGTCAGCTGTCATTTCCATTTCGTAAGTAGTCTGGCTGTGATCATTGAAATCAAGGATATTACCCCATTGCGACCAGTTCGCATTGTTTAACTGAATCTGAGCATCATCATAAATAGCGAAATAGAATTTCAGAATAGATCCTGTTGCAACACCTTCGAATGATTCTTTGTATAAACGGAATGCACCTCCATCACCTTCACCGGCCCAGTTGCCTAAATCGTGAATCTCATCCATAATTACTGTTTCAATTGTACCCGAACCAATAACCTGAATAGTATAGTCGATAGAACCATTAGAAGAAATCAGTGTAATAATAGTATTACCACCAACGTTTGAAGGAATGCTTACATATAGTTTATTATCCAGATTAATGTATTGAACATCATTACCATTAATCTGTACACCTGTCAGTTTATCGCCATTCTCAACATCCAAAGCGAGAATTGTACCTGCATGAATTTCGGTATCAGCATCAGGAAGAACAGGGATATAACAGAAGACAGGTTTGTCAACTTCAAGAGTAGCGCAAACAACTGATTCACCATTTGTCATAACAAGAGTAACTTCACCACTTTCAGCATCAACGGGCACATTAACTGTCAAGGCATTAACTGAAGAAGTAACAGGTTCTACAGATTTGTTACCTCCAAAAATTACAGTAGCTACAAGGTCAAGGTTTTCACCTTCAATGATCAAATCGTTTCCAGCAGCTACAGGTGATGGATTATAAGCGTTAACCGTTGGTTTCAACGTTTCAATCATTACAGTAGCAGTATTGCCACTGGCAGTATTCAATGTAAGTTCGCCACTTTGAGCCATAGCTGGCATAATCACGATGATTTCGTTTGCAGTCTGGCTAACCGGCATTACTTCGTCAGCATTATTAGGGAAGAGTACAGAAGTTACAATCTCCATATTATTACCTTTAACAGAAATCATATCACCACCTCTTAAACCTGTTGAAGGAGTTGCCTCAAGATTCATAGGAATAGCCATACCAATTTGTGCAATAGCTACTTTAACACCAGAGTGAGCTACCATTGAAATCATACCATCAGTTGCACCTGCAGGAAGGACAAACGAAAGTTCATTCTCATTTATAGTAAAATCGATTGCAGTTTCATCAGGTAAAACTACAGAAGCTACCAGATCGATATCTTTTACAGCAGTTTTAATTTCGTCACCTGGTTTTCTATCGTTCAAATCCAGTACTGTCTCAACAGATGGAAGAATAACCTGAAGAACTTCTTCAGACTCAAGTTCCATTGGAATTACAGCATCATCAGCCAATGTAATAGTACCAGTCTGAGCAGTCATCGGAACGATAACTTCAATCTTCGCACGTTCCCAGGTCAGGAATGCTTCGCTTTCTACTTCAACACCATCAGCAAAGATCACACGTGTGATTAAGTTCAGGTAATCACCTTCGATAGTCAGCAACTCACCCGGTTTAACAGGGTTTGGAGTAATGCTTTCAATTTCGATAGGCTCTGTATAAGTCAGTTTCGATTTTGAAACGATTGTATTTCCATCAAAAGTTTTCAATGTTACCAAACCCGGTTCAGCATTCTGAGGAATAGTCACTTTAATCAGACCGCTATTTACACGTTCGATTTCTGTGATTTCTACATTTTCAGGAAGAATAATGCTCGCTACACGATCCATATTACGACCGATAAACGAAAGTTTGCCACCACGGAAAGCAGGACTTGGTCCGTAGGCTTCGAGAATCACTGCAGAGTTCTTCTCATTATCGTTATTACAAGCAGTGAAAGTAAGACCAATAACAGCCAGTGTTAACAGCAATGCTTGTTTGAATATATTGTTTAATTTCATAATTTCATGTATTAACTAAAGTTATCAATTGGCTTTTACTACACGAACGTTGTCGATATGAACCACAGGTTCACAAGCAGTACCCTGAATACCACCAGACTGACCCAGGAAGATAGTCAAACCCGAGTAATGACCAGGACCATTCAGATCCAGAGTTGTTCCTTCGCAGTTATATTTAAAGTCTGTCATCGGAATAGTTACAGTAATCCATCCGTTTGTAGTATAAGAACCGCTTTCAGTAGTTTCCCATGGAATCCAAAGTGCACGAGGGTAAGATTTGCTCCATTTAAAATCTTCACTTGGATTACCACCATTTGAAGTTTCCTGCCAGTTCATCCAAGCTTCTCCCGGACCAGAGAATATAATCTGCAATGCTGCAGCAGACCATGGTTCAAGAACGTTAACTTCGAATTTCATTACATATTCGGCAAGATTGCTTGAATCAAATACGTCTGGCGTATTTTCACGATACGACCATGCATCATAACAGAATTTATCATCACTTGTAGAAGCATCTTCAGTCACTTCACCAGCCATCACCAGATACTGACCATTTATACCATTCTCGCTATCTACACCCGAAGCTTTATGCCAACCGTGATGCCAGCCACCATCAGGGAACTGTGTATCGAAATCAAGAATAATACGCTGATCACGGAAATGAAGAGCACTTGTACCAGAACCATAAACTGAAGTTACTGTCAAAGGACCAGGTTGAGCACCTTCAGGAACTCTTACAGTAATATTGTTTACATCCGAAGTAAGAACCTCGCCTTTTAAACCACCCTGAAATTCAATTTCAATCGGATTTTCATCTTCGCTTACAAAATACATACCCTGAACATATGCGATGTCGCCATCGGCTACATATTCACAAGTCATTGACTGAATATTAGGAACCGGAACTTTTGTTTCAAATTCAAAATAGCAAGAATCCTTTTTCGTATAAAGCTTAATCAAATCTTGTTTTACACCCGGAATTACAGCAGGAATAGAAACAATGATTGCATTTTCTGTTACAAAGTTCGGATTTAGCAATGCTTTCTGATCATTGAAGTAAATTGCATTAACAGCACCCAGATGTTCACCAATAATCGCGATTTTATCACCAAGATAACCGGCAGTCAGCAAAGAGTCTGATACATTTACATCACAAGGGCGAACGTAGCGAACAACAGGAGTACCTGTGCTTTTTACATCTATTTTATTATCATCATCATTACATGCTGTTGCACCAACGAACAAGCCGGCAATCAGTAATGATTTAAATATATATTTCTTCATCATATTCGTAGTTCTTAAACATTAAAATTGATATTCAACCGGAGCCTGCAAAATAGAAGGCGTTTTAGTAATCGTTTCAGCTGGCACAGGCAAAACAAGGTTATCAGCAGTGATGTTGATTGTTGCAACACTCTTGTCAAGATAGAAGATAGAACCTTTACCTGTAGAATCATCAGAAGGATCAACGGAAGTAAATCCACCATGATAAGCATTCGATGCATTGCGTTCCTGCCAGTTGTAAGAACCATTAGAAATGTAAGTGCGATGACGTTCCATACCATTCAGATAAGCCAAAGCCTGATTCATATTGCGATAACTCATACGTTTGATATCAAAGAAATTGATGCTTTCAAGTGCAAATTCCAAACGACGCTCTTTAATCATATCATCGTAAGAGATTACATCGGTAGTCCATGACAAACCTGCACGACCACGGATATCTCTGAATACTCTCAAAGCCAAAGCATCTGAAGTAGTTGTACCACTTGCAATACAAGCCTCAACATAGCACAAATAAACATCTGCCAAACGAAGAAGGTACAGATTGTTTGAAGCATCCTGGTTAGAAGCACCTGCTAAACCACCACAGTCATCGTTCGAACCAATTACATATTTACGAACATGAGCAAGCATTTCGTTTGATGTTTCCAGAGATTCGTCTTCAGAGAAGTTAGCATAGGTATAACCACCACCACCTAAGTTTGGATAATAATCACCATTGCGCATGTAAGTATAATAACGACGTAAATCATTTCTGTCGAAAGCATCCTGCAAGCTAAGTGTCGGACCTTTACCACTACCCCATGAAGAACCAAGTGTAATCAATGCATTACGAGATAAAGAGATATTGCGGCTGTTACCATAACCATAACCATCAGTAGTACACTGAATAGCAAACAAAGATTCTGAGTTGTTATTTGCTTCCGGATAGAACATGGTAGATAAATCACCATAAAGCGATAAACCACTTTCATTGATTACATAACTTGCATATGATTTTGCTTTTGCATAGTTATCAGCTGAATTCGCATCTGTAGCATGAGCAGCCATAGTTAAATGCAATTTAGCAAGGAAACCTACAGCAGTCCAGTGTGTTGCACGACCTTTCTGAAAAGCCGTTTTAGGAAGAGTTTCTTTTGCGAATTCAAAATCCTGACGAATAAATTCATAAACACTTTTCTGAGTATGACGAATGACCTGATCACCTGAGATATTATTGTTAGTAATTACAGGTACATCCTGCCAGTATTCTGTCAAAAGATAATAAGCAATACCACGAATACATCTTGCTTCACCCAAAGCACGCTGGATTACTGTTTCAGAAACACCATTTGAACGGGCTGCATCAGGCATACCATTGATGATGTTGTTACAGTAAGATACTACACGGTAAAGACCGTTCCATCCCTGAGTAAGGAAAGTGTTACCATTCTGGAAGCTCATATAATAGAACTGACCTTCCTGATCATATGTATAGAATAAGTCGCCAGCCAGCTCATCACCAGCCATCCACATGAAATTCATTCCGAATTCCTGCCACACAAAAGCGGCATATAATGAAGCTGTGTTTGCATTAACAGCTGCTTCAGATGTATAAAAAGTCTCTACTACCTGCTGATCTTCCGGAACGATAGTCAGAAAGTTCTCACAAGATGCTGTAGTAAGCAAAAGTGCCGAGAGACAAATTGATTTGAATATATTTTTCATAACGGTAAAAGTCTGTTTTAGAATGATAAATTAACACCAAATGTATAGATACGTGGTGAAGGATAACGACCCATATCCACATTTGATAAACCTGCATTTTGGTTATAAGAACCAACTTCAGGATCAAGACCAGAATAGTTCGAGAAAGTATGAACATTCTGAATATTTACATAAGCTTTCAGATTTGACATCTTCGCTTTTTTGATCATTTGTTTCGGGAAGTTGTATGCCAGAGATATATTCTGAATTCTCAGGTAGCTTCCTTTTTCAATCCAGCGGTCGCTCATACGGTTGTTACCATTACCGTCATTGGTTGTCCAGCGTGGCATTGTAGCATCAGGGTTAATCAGGTAGCAGTTATCAACGTTAGTTACATCTCTGTTGTTACCATCCAGATAACCTAACTGAGCTCTTTTCAGAACAGATACAGACTGATTGTCCCAAAGTGAAGTCAAACCTTCAGTTTTTACTCTTACATAATTAAGAACGTCACCACCAACAGCACCGATAAGATTTACACCTAATTCCCAGTTTTTATAGCTGAAGATATTCGAGAAACCGAAAGTAAAGTCAGGGTTTGGATCACCAATGATTGTTTGGTCGTATTCATCAATAATACCATCGGGTACACCATTAGGTCCACTGATATCTTTGAACTTCACGTCACCAATCCATACACCACTATTACGGTTGATTTCTTTCCCTGCAGGACGTGGAGATGTTTTCAAATCTTCTGCATCTTTATAGATACCGTCAGTTACATATCCGTAGAATACACCGATAGGCTGACCAACAGCGATCATTGATACAGTCTGGAAACCAGCATACCAGTCAAGACCATTGTAGATAGTTGTACCCAGATCATCAAGCGCTTTTACTTTGTTACGGTTGATAGAAACAGTTAAGCTTGAATTCCAGTTAAAGTTTTTAGTTGCGATATTGTGTGTGTTCAATGCAATATCGATACCTTTATTTTCTACCTTACCAATATTCATATATGGTGTCTGGATATCATTCCAGTTAGATCCACCCAATACCGGAGATACTGAAGGCTGAAGCAACAAGTCTTTTGTTGTTTTGTAATAAAGGTCGAAAGTCAGATCGACACGGCTATTAAACAGACCTAAATCGATACCGGCATTGTATTGTCTTGATGCTTCCCATTTCAAATCAGGATTGGCATTGTTAGACATACGATAAGCAGTTCCGAAGATTGTTGGGAAAGCCACCATTGTGGAACCATACAGGTAGTTACCGATATTGTGATTACCTACTTCACCATAACCGGCACGAAGTTTTAAATTTGCTAACCAGGTGCTTGTATTTTCCATCCACTCTTCAGCGTTGATACGCCATGCAGCAGCAAATGAAGGGAAGATACCCCAACGATTGTTTACACCGAATTTAGAAGAACCGTCGGCACGAAGTGTACCAGTTAATAAGTAACGGTCTGCATAGTTATAGTTTAAACGACCGAAGAAAGAAGCCATTGTAGATGCAGCTTTCCAACCACTATTGTTTGTAAATACACCATCAGGACCGATTACTTCAATATCATTAGAAGTTAACTGATTTTTAACCAATTGAGTTCCTTCCCATGTAGAGCGTGAAACTTCGGCACCTGCCATAAAGTTGATTGTATTTTTACCAAATGTCTGGTTGTATGTTGCATAGTTTTTCCAGATCCAGTAAAGGCTATGTTCTTCGCGTTGCATAATCATTACGTCGGTGTTTTTCAACTGACCGTATTCATAACTTGGTTTGAAACCTTTGTTTGTGTTATGAGATCTGTCGAAACCGAACTCAGTACGGAAGTATACATATTTGTTGAAAGTAACCTGACCATAGATATTACCCATGATACGGTCACGGTATAGTTTGTTTTTCTGATCCTGGCTAAGTGCAACAGGATTGTAGATTGATGAACCGTTTACAGATTCAGGACCTGCATAGTTGCCATCGAAGTCGTAAACAGGTACAGATGGAGACATCAAAGCTGCCTGCATTACCACACCATTGATACCGTCATTGTTGATGATTCTTTCTTCTGTTTTTGCATAAGAAAGAGAAGCACCTACTTTAATGTATTTATTGAATTCGTTATCCAGATTCAGACGAGCCGTAAAACGGTTGAAGTGTGACCCTGAAATCATACCATCCTGTCCCATATAACCCACAGACATGGCGTACTGTGTTTTATCGTTACCGCCATTCAAAGATACATTGTGACTCTGCATCAGAGCATTTTTAGTCACTGCATCCTGCCAGTCAGTACCACTACCTAATAAAGAAGGGTCAAGGTAAGCACCGTCAACATTGTTAGCCAGACCTTCATCATAAAGTTGTTTTTGATAAATACCGAACTGACGAAGATTCATCATATCCAGTTTACCCGTACGCTGCTGAAGAGCTACATATCCATCATAATTTATATTTGTGTAACCTTTACTACCACGCTTTGTTGTGATAATTACAACCCCATTAGCACCTGCAGCACCATAGATTGCTGTAGCAGAGGCATCTTTCAATACGTCCATTGATACAATATCACTTGGAGAGATAGAAGCCAGAGGATTTACCATATTCTGACCATTAGAACCACCCGCCCAATCGAAACCGGCAGAAGATGTTCCTTCACCACTCATTGGAATACCATCGATGATGTAAAGAGGTTCATTGGTATTGTTGATAGAACTTGCACCGCGAATACGGATAGAGTTTGCAGCACCGGGAGCACCTGAGTTGGCAGATACCTGAACACCGGCAACACGACCCTGAAGCATCTGGTCGGCATTTGTTACAATAGATTCTTTAAGCTTGTCGCCAGACAGATTAGAAACCGAACCGGTAAGGTCGCTTTTCTTCATCGTACCATAACCTACTACTACAACTTCATCAAGCATTTCTGCATCTTCCTTAAGTACAATGCTTACTGTTTTTTGATGAGGAGTTAAAGTAACGTCTTGTGTTTGATAACCAATACTTGAGACAACAAGTACTTTTTTGCCGTCGGGCACATTTATCGTGAAACGTCCGTCAAGATCGGTAATAGCACCTACAGTCGTGCCTTTCACTAATACATTTGCTCCAATCAGCGGTTCGCCATCGGAAGCATCTGTCACCACACCTGCTATAGTTGACTGTTGAGCATACAGTGAACCCGTAAAAAGCAGGGACATAAGAAACAACATAATGTTCTTCATACTATACAATAGATTAAATAATAGATTTACAAATTAGCATCGTGACAAAAGTATACAGATAAGCAAGGTTGTACAAGTACAATCTTATCTTATAATAATACAATATCTACATTACTTTTCTCAGCGATTTATTTGCATGCTTTGTGTCTTGTTTTATTAATTGTTTTTATTCTGTTTACCAAAAAATTCCATTCGTGTATTTCCCCAACTATCGGGGGTATTGTGTTCATTGAGTGGATATATATATAATTCTTTCTCTGAGGAAATGCGATTATAACTAGACATATTTGTGTGAGGAGGACAAACTTCATCCTGCAATCCAATACCCATTATTACGGGACATTTAATCCATGAAGCCAGATTTTTAATATCAAAGTATGAAAGCATCTGATACAATTTTGCATCAGAGATACCCAACTCTTTCTGTTTTTTCAGAACAGGCTCTGCAGGCCAGTGCACAATCTGAAAATAATCCTGATAATCTGACAGGAAAGGAATGGTTGGACCAATTGCACAAAGTCTGTCATCCAGAGCAGCCGCAGCCAGCGAAAATGCTCCACCCTGACTTCCGCCTTCCGCATAAATACGATTGGTATCTACCTCCGGACGCGATTCAACAAAATCAATTGCACGAACCAAATCCATGAAAGCACCACGATAATAGAAGTTATTTTTATCTTCCAGACCGTAAGTAATCCAGTCGCCATAGGTATTGGCAGGTTCATTCAAACCCTGTCCGCGTGTAGAAAGAACAAATTCCACATATCCTGGTGTACCACCGGGAATCCATGGTTTCGAGCCATAACCCATGTAAGAGATCACTGCAGGATATTTTCCTTTCTTCACCGGTACAGAATAGTAGCCCGAAATTTCTTCACCACCCAACGATTTCATCTTTACCAGATAAAGCTTACGATTCTTGTTATTGTCATCTTTAATCTGAGTTAACTGATATTCCGGAGCGACAGCTGCAAGCTCTGCTTTTGTCATATCCCAGAATTCTTTCAGATCGGGTTGACCATCAGGAAGAGAAACGATGCTTTTGGGTTCATAACCAATATTGAAACGCTTCACTTGTGCATCGTTTTCGGAAAGTGTGCAACGATAAAATCCCGGTTCCGGAAGGATGAAGTTATATATTAGTTTAGTAGAATCGCCTTCAGAAAGTGATACACTTTGAGCCATTGCATATACCGGCTCAAATTTATCGGTCGTTATATTTAATTTTACATTAGATGTTGTCTTACTTTCACCTTTATTATATACAGCAATTTGTAACTCCGGAGTCTCTGGTGCATAATAAACCAGTGAAGGCTCTACCTGATAATCAAAATTAAGGTCAGCATTTTCAGACTGTGCCTGCACAAGTGATGCAGAAGCCAGAAACAACATGGCCAATAATGCATTTTTCATTCGTTTCATGTTTTATGTAATATCTTTAATGTTTTGTTCCGGTTTAATTTATATTTCCCAAACGCTGATTTGCAGCCTTAATCACAGGGATAGTCGAATCTGTTACAAATACAGAGTTCAAACCTTGCTCTTCCTGTGCAGGGTCACCAGTATAATCATCGCCAACATGCCAGTCAACATGCTCATCAGATGGAATTGCAAATCCACCCCATGCCCAGAAATTGCATCCGGCCAGTGTACCGATAGCGCGGTCTTTGTTGCCAATCTGTTCGAATACATATTCATAGTAAGCATCACGTGTACTGGTAGATGAAGCCAGATCGAACTGGAAGCCATCGCGGGGGAAACCAAACTCTTCCAATACCACAGGCTTGTTGTATTTATTAGCAATCACCATATGCTCATCGATATAATTCTTTGTATGCTCTTTTGCTCTTTCAAGATGCAGCGGAAGACTGTCTTTATCCGCCCAACCCCAGTTATAAGGCCAGATATGTATGTTCATATAATCGATATTTGGATCTGCGTGGATAGTCTCATACAAAACGATATCCTGTTCGCAACCATGCTTACCTTCGCTGCCGGTTGATACCAGGTGATTTGAATCCAATGATTTGATCTGAGCTGCTACAGAAGCCATCCATTCAGCAAAAGCTTCTTTATTATCATCGCTGAAAGCACGGGGTTCGTTACCAATCTGCCATGACATGATAGTAGGATCATCGGTATATTTCACATTTGTATAGCGGTTAGTGCGGGTAACCATATCATCTACATAATTAGCAAATAAAGCTTTTGCACTATCCGATTGCATATATTGTTTTACATAATCCATATAAGCAGGCCATCCGTCTACTGCAGGCACCACAGCTTTACCATAGCCGGCCCATTCCAGATACTGACCATATCCTCCGCTCCATTCCCATGAATTGTTCAGATAAAGCACAGCGCTCATATCGCGTTTAGCCATTTCCATTAACAGATAATCGAGTCCGGCCAGAATTGTGTCATTATATACACCCGGTTCAATCTGAAGGGTAGGCTCTACCTTTGCAGTTACTCCACGACTACCATCAGAACCAACAAGTACGCGCAGGTTTTCAACACCGATACTTTTCAGATAATCGAGTTCGCGGTTTAAGCGTACGCGGTCACCACCCTGGCCTTCAGAACCAAGAATAGCACCGTACCAGAAATTGGTACCTACATAATTATAAGGCTGCCCGTTTTTAATAAGCTGACCATTTTCAACTTTTACAAAAGGAGATGATGAGGTTTCGTGTTTAGAAGCACATGCACTGATAAAAAGTACTGAAAACAATAGATAGATAGTTCGTTTTAACATATGTATTAGGGTTTTTATATTACAATACAAAAATAGTATATAGAGGTGGCAAAACCTTATACTATATTATCATTTAATAGTACAATACACTCCCAACCAATATCCCGAAGAATAAAGGAAACTTTTTGCTAAATAGACATTTAGCTATAATACAGCTTATTAAAGCGGGAGTATAATCATTCCGCTACAAGGAATTTTAAGATACTATTTAAACACACTTCTTATTCTTGCGATAGTTCTCTCTGAATTCTTTTGGCGAAA
This sequence comes from uncultured Bacteroides sp., assembly GCA_947074195.1. Taxonomy (GTDB): domain Bacteria; phylum Bacteroidota; class Bacteroidia; order Bacteroidales; family Bacteroidaceae; genus Bacteroides. The sequence continues at coordinate 4,060 of CAMTOS010000007.1, read as the reverse complement.
TTTGTTTTTTCTTTTTAAAGATACGGTTAAAGTTGGAGAGATTATTAAATCCGCTTTCATAACAAATTTCGGCCACAGACATGGTAGAATCGACCAAAAGACGTGAAGCATATCCTAAACGAATATCGATAATATAGTCTGAAAGATTCTTACCGGTGCGCAATTTAAAGAAGCGGCTAAAAGAAACAGGTGTCATGCCTACCATATCGGCCAATTGCACCAGTCTGATTTCTTCTTTGTAATGATTATTAATGTACTCATAAATTTTCTGTACACGGCGACTGTCAGAATTAGTATCAATCTTTGCAAAAGATGAACTTGAAAGCGTTCTGGCCTCATCGGTATAAAGAGATAATTCATAAAGTATGGTCAGAAACTTTACTACCGTATAGAAATCAGATTTCTGTGATGCGAGTGTATCAAGCATCGGATAGATCTTCATAATGGCCTGCATTGGAAACGCAATCCCTTTTTGCGCTTTATCAAGCATGCGACGAATTGAGCTGAACTGATTTTTATAAACCAGACTACTAAAGAAAAGATCTGAAGAAAACTGAATGGTAATCTCGCGAATCTGTTGTGAGCGGCATTCATGCTGCTCCCAGACATGTTCCAATTCTTTACCAGTAATAAGCACAAGATCATAATCTCCGATAACCTCTGCATTGTCGCCTACAATTCTTCTCACACCTTTAGCGTGTTCGCAGAAATTCAGTTCAAATTCAGCATGATTATGAATGGGATAAGTAAATTCGGTTTTATATCTTTCTGCGATATAAAAACAATCCTTGTCTGAGAGTGGTGTAATCTCATGAATGATGGGAGTTTGTGTAATATCCATAGCAAATGAGCTTTAAAGATGTAAGACTAATGTTTGTATCAACGATTAACAATTACATTTAATTTTAACTTCTGCTTAAATGTTTTTCTTAATTATATGCATCAAATATAATAACATTATCCGAACTATAACTTTTATAAAATGCAATTTTTTTGATAATAAAGTATCATTGTAATATAAATACAACAATTATCAATACACTATACTTTTTTATCATTTGTTTTCAAAAAAGAGGGATATAGCAAGAGTATTTATTGTATTACATCAACCAGTCATACATATAATTATAACATGTTTAGTGCAAAGGGCTATGCAACTTGCTGCAGACGGCTCTGCAGTTTATTGCATATAGCTCTGCAGTAAACCGCCAAAGGCTTTGCAGTAAACAGCGAATACGTGAACTAAACTTTAGAGAGTCAAAAGGGAAAGGCACGATACAGCGTGATGCCATATCGTGCCTTTATTGGCTGTTCTTTGTAGAGTAATAGGATAAAGTAGTTTAAAGTAAAACAAATCAAAGTGCCATTATGTTTGCTTTTTGAATTCAGAAGGCAAACATCCGAACTCTTCTTTATAGTATTTCGAAAATTGTTTTGGCGATAAGCCAACCTGATAAGAGATCTGAGAAATACTTAACTGACTCTGTGTCAACAACTGATGTCCGCGCTTAACACGCAGTGTGCGAATAAATTCCAATGGAGATTTTCCGGTTATCGAAATTAATTTTTTATAGAGATGACCGCGGCTCATTCCCACATGATCGCTCAAATCCTCCACTGAGAATTCAGAGTTATCCATATTGGTTTCCACAGCTTTAATGGCTTTATCAATCAGTTTTTCATCCAGTGAACTAATGGTTATCTCCGAAGGAGAAACCTCTATCGTCTTGAATCGTTCGTGATTGTTTTGCGTCCAGTAAAGCAACTTCTTAATACGGAGATTCAGCAATTCAAGGTTAAATGGCTTCGTGATATAATCATCAGCGCCTTCACGATAACCATTAAGTATTTGTTCTTCAGCTGTACGTGCTGTCAGCAGAATAACCGGAATGTGGGAATATCGAATATCATTCTTTATCTTCTGACACAATTGTATACCATCCATCACAGGCATCATTATGTCGCTTATAACAATCTGTAGAGGGTGTTGCGCCAATACATCCAGGGCTTCTTTACCATTTCCGGCACTGAAAACCTCGTAATCTTCTTCCAGAGAATTAATCAGGAAATTTCTGAAATCTGTATTATCCTCCACAATTAAAATACGCGGACATTTTGAGATAGTGATATCTTCTTTATCGGATTCTTCAGCTTCATTTAATACCACTTCTTTAGAAGATGATACAATTATATCATTATCGGTTTTAGCAGGTATAGTTATAATAAATACAGTTCCCTGTGGTTTGTTATCTTTTACCTCGATAATTCCCTCGTGTAAAGTGATATATTCCTTAACAATATGCAGCCCGATACCATTGCCTACATAGGTTGTAGCGGCATGATGTTCCTGAAAGAAGCGATCGAATACTTTCTTTTTGTTCTCGTCTTTAATGCCAATACCGGTATCGGCTATTTTTATTCGAACATGCTCACCTTCATTAACCAGAACTTTATCGACAGTGACTGTAATGCTTCCGCCATCGTTATTATACTTAAGGGCATTCGATAAAAGATTCAGAAATACACGCTGCATTTTGTTACGGTCGAAATTCATTTCGATAACCGGTGCATTAATCTGCAGATTCAACTCGATTTGCCGGGTTGTACAAAGTGACGCAAACGACTGTGAGACATCTTTAATAAAATCGGATAGATTTCCGTATGACGGATAAAGCTTTGTTTCTTTAGCATCCAGTTTTCTGAAATCGAGTAGTTGATTAACTTCATCGAGTAGTATCATTGCATTTCGGTGCATCAGGACTAAATTATCTTTTAATTGTGCGCGTTCGGGGTTAGAAATCAGTCGCTCGAGTGGAGTGATAATCATAGATAAAGGAGTACGCAAATCGTGACTTACATTAGTAAAGAAGTGCATTTTTGCTTCATCCATCTCATGGAGTTTAGCAATTTCAAGTTCTCTGGTCTGATGTGCCAGCAAACGTTTATGTTTTCTTCTGAGAAAGCGTATATAAAGCAATATCATGATAAAAAATGCTACGGCATACAGACAATATGCCCAGGTAGACATCCAGAAAGGAGGTTTAATGTGTATCATCAGTGATATTGGTTCGGAAACTGCTTTATCGGGACGGGTGCAGACTTTTACCTGCAACAAATATGAACCGGGAGCCAGTTTGTTAAAGTTTACACGATTACCATCGAGACGCACCCAGTCATCATTTATCCCGATACGATAATCATATTTAATTTTATGAAGATTACCGAAGTCCATCGCAGAAACATCGATAGAGAAATTGGTATCCGAGTAGTTGAGCGTCACTTCTTTTGTCATCGAGATGTTATTCGAAAGCAACATACGCCCATCGGCCAATGGAGTACCGGGTTCAATGCGCTGATTGGCCACATAGAGCCCGGTAAAAATGGCTTGCTGATTTACAGGACGCATATTCAAAAATACGGGTTTAATTTTCAGGTAACCACCTGAACCACCAATAAGGATTTCTTTATTGCGATTGCAAATAATAGAGAAGTTATTGAATGCGAAGTTACCTATACCATCATTCTCGAAATAAGGATAACAACGAAAAGTAAAGGGCTGTGAGCCTTTTGAGTCGACTACTACATGCGAGATACCATGATCAGTGCTGATCCAGATATTCTTATTTGAATCTTCAGTAATGGCACGAATATATGAATGCGACAACCCATCATCTTCAGTAAGATAAACGACCTTGTTTTCTGTAGGATTATAAATACTCACACCCTTGCGACCTCCGGTCCAGATTAATCCACGGCTGTCCTGAAAAATACAGTTCACAAAATGATCTTTTACAATTTCATTGCTATTAATATCGGTATCAAGCGTGATGATATTTCGCGTGATGACATCCATATGGTAAAATCCGGTACTTGTGGCAATATAAAGGTTACGGCCATCCAGACAAGAAAGGTCGGCTATATAATTGGTCACAATCTTAGAATTGGTGATGGTGTAGGCAGACAGATTTCCTTTTACATCGAGGCAATACAAGCCTTGAGTATAAGTGGCAAACCACATATTCCCTGTTTCATCTTCAACAATACGACGAATATAAGTGGG
>CAMTOS010000006.1 GCA_947074195.1 uncultured Bacteroides sp. | reverse complement strand
CCGGAATGAAGCGACAGATCGCGACAAAACAGCTCACAAAGATAGGAATATATTTTGCGAAACTACGTTAGTCTATTTATGATTTACCGATAATTGAGTTTCATTAAAAAAGAAAAAGAGCATATTTCTGTAAAAAGAAAGATTCCTTTTTATTTTCTTAATTATTTTTCCGGATATTGACGATACAATTTAACTTACCCCTCCAATCGCAGTAGTTCCGCCATTGGCTGTGCCGGTATTTGTATTGGTATCACTAACCGAGCCGCTGCCTCCAAAATTGCAACCAATAAATGTCCCGACATTAGTTGTTCCGGTGATTGCACCACTGTTCGTACAATAAGTAATAGTACTTACATATCCATAACCTATAATTCCACCAATATAAGATCCGGTTGAACTGCCGATATTTCCTGTATTCTGACAAGATGTAATGGTTATATATTGACTCGAATCTCCTACTATCCCGCCAATTCGGGTTCCGGTTGGTATAACATCTGCATAATTATTGCAGTTCTCAGCAATAGAAGTTGTATCTGTAGTGTTAAACCTTCCGGCAATACCGCCTGAATATTGGCCACAATTTATAGTACCATAATTATCACAATCTTTTATCGTAATTGTTCCGATAGCATTTCCCACTATTCCCCCATTATAATCGGTAGTAGCGTTGATGGTAACATAACTGTCACAGTCAGATACAGAGGTATTTGACATACATCCAATTATACCTCCTACATAAGATCCGGATGTTGTCGAGATTGTTCCGCTAACAGAAAGATCACTTATCGTTGCTCCACTGGTTTGTCCGAAAAATCCCAGGAAACCAGTTGTAGCATTAGTAATATTCATATTCGTAATATTAAAACCATTGCCTTGGAAAATGGAATTAAATGTATTCGATCCTGAATCACCTATGGTTTTCCAGTTGACATCATCTTCGATATATATATCTGTTTCAAGACTATAATAAATATCGTTTGAGTTATAATAAGATTGAAGATTATTGACATTTGAAAAAATCACCATAGCTTTGAGCCACGCCAGATTACCGGCTGTTGCAATAACAAATGGCCGGTCGGCACTCCCATTACCAATAGGACGATAATCACTGTCAAGCCATCCGGTAGTGTTATTATATCCGTCGATAGAGTCCATAGCTGCAGTATAATTGCTTGTACTTGTATATGATGAAACCGGAAATTTATAACGATGCGCCGAAAGATAATCTTTATCATCAGAAATCGTCCCGACATACCTGCAATGGTTTTCTGAACCGGTAAGAGTAATCCCAAGTTTGCTTCCCGATGATAAACTAAACGGAGGAACAATAACATTGGCTGTAAGTGAGGTAGTTCCGGATGCATATCCACTTAATGCTAATTCATAAACAGAAGATTTTGTGTCAGAGTTATAATTATTCTGGAAAATATCTCCCGCAGCACCTAATCCTCTTATCGTAATAGTTTGTGGTATGCCTATATCCGTTGGAATATCGGTCATGATAAATGACAACATTGTGCCCTGACTCTTAAATGTTATACTTTCAACAGAATCGGGAATAGAGGCAGTTATCAGGTCGTATGACTCTATATGACCATAAGATGATGATGCATCCTGTGTCTGACCTGTTATTTTCAAATCGTAAACAGGAGAATCATTTTCTATAGATATGTTTATATTATCATTTTTATACATTGCATAAAACATTGCTCCTTTTAATTGTTCTGTATCCACCAATTCAAATGTAGCGACCGATGCATTCGTATCATTAATGGTGCTGACTTTATATGTTACATATTCTCCACTTGCATTATAAAGTAAAAACTCATCATCTGCTTCCCAGGATTGTTTAATTCCACCAGTTTCTTCATCGTATGAAATACGCGAAGCATCTTTTAATAAGCCGACTGTGATATATCTCGGAAATAACCATTCTTTACCGGAAGGGTCTGGCAATACGGGCATATTATATTCAGTACATGAGGATAGGAATAATAAAATAATAAGTAAACAATGATATTTTTGAAATAAAATATACAATAAATTCATGGGTTTCATAAGATCTGAAGAATTAAGTAATTGGGGTGTTTGATTTTATATTTAAATATATAACAGTTCTCAGAATTGATTTGTTTTAATGAAATTAACAATTAGCCGGATTTTTCAATATTAAACAGCTTAACAGATATTTTAATGCCCTTAAGGTGAAATAAACTAAAATCGCCAAAAACAGGCTTATTATTGTTTCAAATAGAACTATTTTTGCAGCATACTTATTTGATATAGTTACAACACAAAAGACAATTTTCAGAAGAAATCTTTATTCTGATAAAATAAAAGAGTCGACTAAATCAACTTAACTCTACTATTCCCCCATGTAAAAGAGCATTCTTTAAAAGGATGCTCTTTTATTTTTTATTTCCATCAATCTCCCTTTTATGATTTGTTGTATTTAAAACCATCAATAAACAAAAAAACTAAATAATCTGTGTTTTGACGAACTTAACTCTATGCCATTTATTATAATCTAAAATAATGATATTATAGTAATATCCCATTTCCTTATATAGCACTTAATAAAATATTTAGATTGACAGGTCATTATTAAGGCAAAATCATGTAGCTTCTATCGTTATAGAATCTACATGATTTTTTGTATCTGACTTACATCAATTTTCTTCTCTTTTCTCCATAAAAATGTTCTGTTATTCGCATGACAGTTTATTATTAAAATCATATAATGCTAATAATAAAGTAAAAGAAGTACTTTATCATATAATCACATCCATCTATAGATCAACAACTTACACATACTTTATATAAAAAACAACCTTCCCTTTTATGCTTTTCATAACATGCTCGCTTCTATTGGCTTATTTGATGGTGTTTTGAACAAACATTAAGATATTATGTTATAATTTCATAAAGTAACAAACGAATGATATGAAGGTTAAATCACGCACAATTATTCTGGTTTTATCGGCATTTATTACATCTTTTACCACAGCACAAGAGAAAGTACCTCTTAGTTTTGAACAGGCTATGGGATTAATGCAATCCGATAATCAGAGCCTGAAAATTGCTGATAAGGAAATAGAAATAGCCAAAAGTGAACGGGATAAACTGAACGCTTTCTGGTATCCAAGCCTGCAATCTAGCGGAGTTTATGCACATTTATCGCAGAAAGTGGAAGTAAGACAATCTCTTTCTGCTGTAACCGATCCCGCAAAGGATATGGTGAACGATCTTTTCCCCGATAATACAATAGTTAGCGGACTTCTTGATGGCTTACTCGATAAGGTTGGCGATTATACGTTGCGGTTTCCTTTGGCACCAACCAATGTGGCTTCTATCGGACTTGAAGCCGAATGGGTGGTATTTTCGGGTGGCAAACGTTTCAGAGCAACTAAAATAGGGCGCCATATGGTTGATATGGCCAATGAAAACCGGCAGCAGACTGATGCTACTCAACGTGCATTGCTGGTGGAAAGTTATTATGGTTTGCGACTGGCGCAGCAAGTGGTAAAAGTGCGCGAAGAGACATATAATTCACTGAAGAAACATTATGAAAACGCAGTTAAATTAGAGGCCACAGGGATGATTGATAAAGCGGGTCGGCTCTTTGCACAGGTAAATATGGATGAAGCCAAAAGGTTTCTGGAAGATGCCCGAAAGAATGAAATGGTTGTGCAAAGCACTCTCAAAACTGTGCTTAATGTAGAAGATCCGGAAATAGATATTGAACCTACTTCGCCTCTGTTCCTCAATCATGATATTCCCCCGAAAGCAGAGTTTATGCAAACCATGCAAACCGAGAATTATGTGATAAATGAATTACATATTCAGCAGGAAATTTCCAAACAACAGACACGTATCGATCAAACGGGTTATATGCCAAGTATCGCCGTGTTTGGCAAACAGACATTATGGGCGCATGGCATTCAAAAGAATCTGGTTCCCCGCACCATTATAGGCGTTGGCTTTGCATGGAACTTGTTTGATGGTCTGGAGCGTGAGAAACGCATCAAGCAATCGAAGCTTACTACCCAAACGTTAGCATTGGGGAAAGAGAAGGCTAAGGATGATCTTACGGTTGCCATCGATCAGTTTTATACTCAACTCCTTAAGGCGCAGGATAATGTGAAAGCATTAAATACCTCTATCGAATTGAGCGAAGAACTGGTGCGTATCCGCAAAAAAGCTTTCATGGAAGGTATGGCAACTTCGGTTGATGTAGTCGATGCAGAAACGCTGTTGTCTACTGTAAAAGTGGCTCAACTGGCTGCTTACTATGAATTCGATGTGGCACTGATAAATCTTCTGGCCGTATGCGGTATACCCGAACAATTTAGCATTTACAATAATCAATAATATAACATTCAGCTATGAACTCAAATAGAAAAGCCCTGAGCATTGCGTTTATTATTATTCTTATCGCTGTAGTGGTATTTACTACACTGGGCATGATATTGGTAAAAAAACATCCGGTGGTGTTGCAGGGATATGCCGAAGCAACAGAAATCAGAATCAGCGGAAAACTGGCTGGACGAATAGATTCGTTTCTTGTTGTCGAGGGACAATGGGTGAATAAAGGCGATACGGTAGTGCTGATTAATAGTCCTACAGTAGAGGCTAAATACAAGCAGGTGGATGCCTTGAAGCAGGTGGCCATGGAACAAAATAAAAAGATTGATGCTGGTACCCGTAAGCAGATTATAGCACAGGCTTTGCAGGCATGGAATGCTTCGAAAAGTGATCTGGCACTGGCTAAGACAACGTATGATCGCATCATGATTCTTTATAAAGACAGTGTGGTTACTTCGCAACGGAAAGATGAAGTGACTGCTATTTACGAGGCAGCTGTGGCTGCTGAAAAAGCTGCCGAACAAGCCTACAATCTGGCTCTGGCCGGTGCACAAAGTGAAGATCGGGCATCAGCCCAGAGCATGGTCGAAGCTGCAATAGGTACGGTCGATGAGATAAACTCTTTCCTTGTGGATGCACGTCTGACAGCACCCGAAAGCGGACAAATCGGTACAATATTTCCTAAACGCGGAGAACTGGTAGCACCCGGTACTCCCATCATGAATCTTATTGTTTTTGATGATATGCATATAGTACTGAATATTCGTGAAGATATGATGCCGCATTTTCGTATGGATGGGACCTTTAAAGGTGATATACCGGCAATAGCAGAGAAAGATGTTGAATTCAAAATCTATTATATCAGTCCGCTGGGTAGCTTTGCCACCTGGAAATCTACCAAACAAGTGGGCAGTTATGACATGCGTACGTTCGAGATTCATGCCCATCCTACTAAAGAAGTAAAAGATTTGCGCCCGGGAATGTCTATTCTTGTAACCTTATAATTGCCGTAACAGATGGATGCATCAGAGAATAAAGAAAAAAAAGAATCTCCTTTTAAGCGAGTGCTTTACAGAGAATTTCAGCGCATGACATCGCGACGGATTTATTTCGCTGCAGCCATCGTGTTGCCACTTTTTCTTTTATTCTTCATGTCGACTATTTTCGGCGGTGGTGCCATGGATGGTTTGCCGATTGGTATTGTTGATATGGATAATACCTCAACATCACGGCAGATTGTACGTTCGATGGAGGCTGTTCCCACTTTCGATGTGATTCGCCATTTCAGCAACGAAACCGAGGCACGCCAGTCAGTATTACACAAAGAGATTTATGGATATCTGTCCATTCCGCATAATTTCGAAGAAGATGCTTTGACAGGTAAGGATGCTACGCTACCCTATTATTATCATTATGCACTACTTGCTGTAGGTGGCGAAATTATGGGCGCATTCGGCAACTCTCTTACCCCGATATCATTTTCTCCGATAGCTCTCGAAGCCGAGGAACTTGGAGTGAATCCTTCGGAAGTACAGACTTTTCTCTTACCGTTCGAAGTTTCTGACCATCCGGTTTACAATCCGGGACTGAACTACAGTATATATCTTAGTCAGCCTTTCTTTTTTGTGCTTTTTCAAATTGTGATATTACTGATTACAGTATATTCAGTTGGATCTGAAATAAAATATAAGACCGCTAATGAATGGTTGGCCTGTGCCGATGGAAATATAGTTGTAGCTGTTGTGGCAAAGCTTCTGCCCTATACAGTTATCTTTGCTTTAGAAGGTATTATGGCTAATTTCGTGATCTTTAGAGTATTTAATGTGCCGCTATGGGGCAGCTGGTTTTTACTCGATTTCATCACCGTGATTTTTATTATTGCCACTCAGGGATTTGCTCTATTTATTTTCTCGCTATTTCCTGCAGTAGCTTTAATTATCAGTGCCGTATCTATGCTTGGATCGCTTGGTGCAACCCTATCAGGAATCACTTTCCCGGTAGATAACATGTATTCATGGGTACATTTCATGTCTTATTTATTGCCCGTCCGGCATTTTACGGAGTTCGGGCAAATTATGTTCTATACGGCAGCCGACTATATGTATCTGTGGCCGCAATTTGTTATTCTTCTTATATTTCCATTTCTGGCTTTTATAATGTTTCCACATCTGAAAAAGGCAATTATCAGTTGTAAATATGAAGATATCGAGTAAAATATCAGACAAGTTTCAACAACTCACCGATGTCATTGTACACGAGTTTATGACCATTAGTACCAGCTATGCCGTATTGCTGGTGCTTATTGGAGGTATCTTTGTTTATGGATTTCTCTATAATCTGATGTATGCACCCAATCTTGTAACCGAGGCACCTATTGCTGTGGTCGATCGTTCGGGCACAAAAATGAGTCGTGAATTTATTCAGTGGATGGATGCTACTTCACAGATTAGCGTGCATACGCATGCACTGAATATGGTTGAAGCCAAAGATCTGATGAGAAGAGGTGTAGTTCAGGCCATACTATTTTTGCCTGATGATTTTGAAACGAGAGTATATCGTGGCGAAGCATCAACTTTTCCATTCTATGCGCAGACTGATGCCTTTCTTTATTATGAAGCGCTGCAAGAAGCATGTGCCAATGTAATGCTTGCCATAAATGAAAAATACAGGTCGGTTGAAGCTTTGTTTATGCCACCGGAAGGATTACTTGCTGCCGCTGTAGCTCAGCCAATAAAAACGGTGGGGACACCTCTCTTTAATCATACCGATGGCTATGGATCTTATTTGATACCGGCTGTATTGATGATAATATTATTCCAGACGCTCAGTATTCTTGTTGCAATGCTTTGCGGTATGGAGCATCAGGATAAGAGTTTGTTGAATTATACTGTTTACGGACATGGCTGGGGAACTGCAGTTCGTATTATTGGTGCAAAGGCATTTGTATATAGCTGCATTTACGGCATCTTCGCTTATTTTTTCTTTGCTGTTCTGCCTATGATATTTAGTCTTCCGGACATTGGCAAGTCATTCGACATAATGATGATTTTAATACCATTCTTTCTTGGTACTGTATTCTATGGACTCAGTTTCTCGAAGTGGTTTACTGATGGCGAAGCACCGCTGTTAATGATTACAGTGATGTCTGTGCCCTATATTTTCTTATCGGGTGTATCTTATCCACTGGAAAATATGCCATGGTACTGGCAGGCTTGTCATTTCATTTTTCCGGCTACATCCGGTACATTAGCGTATGTAAAAGTCAATTCGATGGGTGCATCTCTGGCTGATGTTCATCAGGAATATATTAGTTTGTGGTGTCAGGTCGCTGTATATTTTACGATTTCACTTATTATTTATCGTCAGAAGATTATGCGCTTATTCAAGGCTAAACAAGCAGAATCTTTATTGCCAATGGTTGAAGATCGTTGTATTTTGGGAGAAGAAGATAAAGATATTATTTCATAACACCGCAGAGAAAGCTCTGTCGATACGCGGTATAACGGGTGAAAAATGGTTTCCCTGACTATATTCAAAATGCACATCAATATGATTTTGTTTCAGGTAATCGACAATTTGCAGAGTCGCATCATTGACACTATTAAATGGAGCCGATTTGGTTTTGGCTTCTTTATCGCCTAATGAGAGATAAATTTTGCCATGAGAGTTGATTATGGGTTGCTTGCAAAACCAATCGGCAAAATCAGGATACCACAACGAACCTGATATGCTGATGATTGTGCTAAAAACGTCAGATTTGAACCATGCCCATAAAGCAAACATACCGGATAAAGATATGCCCGCAAGAATTCTGGCTGTCGGATTTAAAGCAAAGGTTGCTTCTGCTTCAGGTATTATTTTGTTGGTTAATGTAGCGAGAAACGCCTCTGCATTATTTCCAAAATCTTTTTCACCTCTTGTTATGCCCGGTGCACTCCACGGAGTCATATCATCATTCCAGTCCATACCGGAGATCACTATCAGATTTATATTATATTTTGCTGCCAACGCTTCAACATCCTTATCATTGAGACTCATTGGTGTCAATATATATGCCACTTGCTGACTATCTGCATAGAAGTACTCACAAGTCAGATTGTTTATTTGAATGGTTCTCCTCATTGTATACCAACCTTTTTATTTGAGATATAAAGATATCCGTTTTATCCGATATCTTGTCGGTGATTTAAGAATAGATATATTATGACTTAGATAATAGATTAAAATAATTATTTCATCAAAACATGAATTGACTCATTTAAATTTAAAATGTTTTGAGTTTGCCATACTGATTCAGCTACCGGAGCCGATAATATTGCTTTAATATCCTGAGAAGATGTTCCGAGTTTAAATTGATAATCACCGTTATAAGTAATCCATGAACTCTTTTCTTCATCATAGTTTGCCAGATCAGCCTTTTGTACCTCAAACGTAACTGTAGTTTTTTCTCCAGGCTGGAGTTCTTTTGTTTTAGCAAATGCCTTTAATTCTTTATCTGGTGCTAAAGATTTGTTGATCGGTGCAGAAACATACAACTGCACTATTTCTTTACCAGCATATTTGCCAGTATTTAGAATATCAAGTGATATAAGATATTTATTGTCGGCTGTTTTTAAACCGGCATTTTCATATAAAAATTCTGTATAAGACAGTCCGTAACCAAAAGGATAAGAAACAGGTACATTAAAACTATCGAAATAGCGATATCCGACATAGATATTCTCTTCGTAATTCGTATAATCCCAAAGATTTTTCTTAGCATTCTTATCACCTTGATCAATGTAATCTATGTTGCCTTTTTCTCCGTCTTTCGGAAAATTGCTCGATGATGCAACATCATCATAATGCACTGGGAAAGTCATAGTCAATTTGCCTGAAGGCGATATTATTCCGGTCAATATGTCGGCAACACTATTGCCTCCTTCCTGACCTGGCAACCATGCAAGAAGTATGGCATCGGGATATGATTTCCAGGAGGCAGTTTCGATTACACCTCCAATATTCAAAATAACTACAGACTTTTTCCCCTTTTTATGAAAAGCTCTGCTTATATTTTCAATTAACTTTTTTTCATCGTCATATAAAGTAAAATCGGAAATATTACGATCGAATAACTCACCTGTTGTTCGTCCTATAGTTATTAATGCCATATCTGATGTATTTGCTAAATCATTTAATTCAGATTGTGACGGAATCATTTCGGCCGGACGTTGAGCGGGAATAAATGCAGCTATTTGTGAATTGTACTTTGTCATTTTTGCTTTCTCATCGGCAATGAATTCTTCATACGTTTTTTTCAGTTTTTCATTGACTTCATATCCGGCATTTGTCAACCCTTCTAACAATGAGACGGTATATGCATGATTTACATTACCTGAACCTGTACCGCCCGGAATAAAATCATAAGAAGTACTTCCAAATAAAGCTATTTGCTTTGTTGATTCACAGATAGGAAGAGCAGTATTATCATTTTTCAATAGCACCATTCCTTCTGCGGCTGTTTTTCTTGCTATATCAGCATGAGCCTGCAAATCCGGATTATTTGAATATGGATAATTATTGAATCCGGGTGTTTTGACAATGAGTTCAAGAACTTTTTCGACATTCTTGTTTAAGATATCTTCAGATAATGTACCCTTATTAACTGCCCGGATAATACTCTCATACTGACGTTTAGTGCCCGGTTGCAACATTTCGTTTCCAGCCTGCATTTGTGCGACTGCATCCTTACCACCAAACCAGTCTGTTATGACCAAACCAGTATAGTCCCATTCCTGACGCAACAGATTGGTTAGTAATTCTGTATTTTCCGAAGCATAAATACCATTGATATAATTATATGAAGACATAACCGTCCAGGGATTCGCCTCCTTTATAGCAATTTCAAATCCTTTTAAATATATTTCCCGCAAAGCTTTGGGCGTTACTCTGGAATCGTTAGACATACGATTGCTCTCCTGATTGTTGGCCGCGAAATGTTTGATTGATGTTCCTACACCATTGCTTTGAACGCCCTTTACATAGGCTGCAGCAATTTTACCTGAAACAACTGGATCTTCAGAATAGTATTCAAAATTGCGTCCGCAAAGAGGGTTACGATGAATATTTAAAGCCGGTGCCAATAGTACATCGATGCCATATTCTAATACTTCATTACCAATAGCCTGCCCTACGGATTGTACCAACTCCTCATTCCATGTAGAGGCCAGAAGTGTTCCAATAGGATAATGGGTACAATAATAAGTAGCACTGTCACCTTCACGGGTAGGATTGATCCGTAATCCGGCAGGTCCATCTGCCAAAACAATGGAAGGTATACCTAATCGGGGAATGCCATAGGTAGCTCCGGCTGCTCCGGGTATAATTTTTTGAGTTTCGTCAATTGTTGGGCTATTATCAGTAAAGCCTTTAATACCTATTCCGACAACGATGCGGGCTTTTTCTTCTAATGTCATGGCTGAAATGACATCCTTTATCGATGAATCTCCTAACTGAGGTATTTTATTGCTACACCCGGGCAATAAAATTATACTTAATATAAAACAAACGAAACTATTTTTCATAATGCGTTTTATTTAATATGATTTTTTCAGTTGCTTTTTTTTGATGCAAAATATACACCACTCAATATCATGATGGCACCCAGAAAAGCAATCCAGGTAATATGTTCATCAATAACTATGGCTGATGTAAATAAGGTTATCAGAGGGATAAAATAGATGTAATTAGTGGTACTGACTATCCCGAGTTTATCGATCACTATATTCCAAACGGTATAACATATTAGAGAAGCAAGTACTCCTAAAAAGAGCAAATTGCCCCAGATGACCGGTTGAGTCAGCAGAGTGACGTCGAACTGTAAAGGACGAAAAAAATAATAAGGTAGAATAGACAGAAGTCCGTAAAAGAAGATTTTACGACTGATAAAGAATAACTGATAGCGATTGTTCATACGCTTAATCAGTAAGCTGTATATGGCCCAGGTTAAGGCAGCTACCAGCGTCAGAATATCGCCTAAGGGATTCATTTGCAAAATATAACTACCATTCAATACCACCAGAGCCACACCGGCAATAGCCAGAAAAGAACCAATGCCAAAATGTTTCCCGAGTTTGTTCTTTGGATAAACAATACGGGTAATGATGGCTGTAAGTATCGGAGTGGTCGATATGATAAGGGCTACATTGGAGGCGAGTGTAAAATACAAGGCGGTATTTTCTGCCAGAAAATAGAGGGAACCTCCGGTAATACCCAACAGAAAAAATGTGGCTTCATCTTTCAGATTATCTGCAAAAAGTTTGTGCGGTGCAAAAAACCAGATACCGATATAGGCTATCAGAAAACGGTAAAAGAAGATATCTGAAGCTGTTAATCCATAAGAGATTAAGAGTTTGGTAGCCACAAAAGTAGTTCCCCATACACATACGACAAATGCAGCAAGAAAATGAAATAACACACGAGATTTAGAATAGGTTTGTGAAATCATATTTGCTTATTCTTAGTTTAAAAAAGACAAATATAAAGCTAATCGCTACTGTTTTAGCTAACTTTGCAGAAAAATTAGACAGAATGTATTTAAACAACCATCAAACTGAATATTCATGCAAGGAATAAGAAATCTGACCGAAGGACCTGTTAATAAACAACTTTTCCGGTTGGCTATTCCGATTATGTCGACCTCTTTTATTCAAATGGCTTATAGCCTTACTGATATGGCCTGGGTAGGTCGTTTAGGTAGTGAGGCTGTGGCCGCTATCGGTGCAGTAAGTATTCTGACCTGGATGACATGCTCGTTGCTTTTGCTCAATAAAGTTGGCGCAGAAGTAAGTGTGGCACAGTCTATCGGAGCAAAGAGTACCGATGATGCCAAAGCTTTCGCATCGCACAATGTGACTATATCTATTATTTTCGCTTGTCTCTGGGGACTTGCGCTGTATATCTTTACCTATCCGGTTTTAGATATTTTTCATCTGGATTCAGAGATAAACTTTGCCGCAGGAAGCTACCTGAGGGTGGTTATACTGGGTTTCCCTTTCATCTTCGCATCTGCAGCATTTACCGGTATTTATAATGCCGCAGGCCGGAGTAATATCCCGTTTTATATCAGCGCTGCCGGGTTGGTGCTCAATATGATTCTGGATCCGCTGTTTATCTTCGTATTTAAATGGGGCCTACAGGGAGCGGCCTATGCTACTTTACTGGCACAGACACTGGTTTTCGGATTATTCATCTATAAAGTACGATTCAAAGACCGCCTGCTCGACGGCTTTTCATTTTTCACACCGTTAAAGAAAGTCTATACCCGACGTATTTTTAAACTGGGTATGCCTGTGGCTTTATTCAACACACTTTATGCCATTGCCGGCTTGTTTTTGGGACAAATCGCATCAACACAACGCGGACACATCGGATTGTTGGCCTACACTACCGGCGGACAAATTGAGGCAGTATCATGGAATACTTCGCAGGGGTTGTCATCGGCACTGAGTGCCTTTGTGGCTCAAAACTATGCGGCAGGCAAAATATCGCGTGTGGTCCACTCATGGCGCACGGCTCTATGGTTTGCCATGGTATTCGGATCGGTGTTTGGCCTGGCCCTCATCTTCCGTGGAGAAGAAATCTTTGCCATTTTCGTCCCCATACGCGAAGCTTATGAAGTGGGTGGAGAATATCTGCGAATCGACGGTTATTCACAACTTTTCATGATGCTCGAAATTACCATGCAGGGCATGTTCTATGGTATAGGCAATACCGTTCCACCGGCAATTATCAGCATTGTATTTAATTATATGCGCATTCCTCTGGCATTATTACTTATTTCACTGGGCATGGGCATCAGCGGACTATGGTGGGCTGTTTGTATCACTACCATTTTAAAAGGTATAGTGGCTCTTATCTGGTTTCTGGCCATCCGCAAAAAGAAATTTGCACGTGTAGAGGTAGTCTGACACGCGCATACTCCCCTTGCTAAATCTTAATTAATTCTTTAATATTATATAATATTTCACACAAAGAATATTTGTCTTTTGCAACTAATTTTTTCAAATATTTGTACATGTCGATTATTTTTATGAATTTTGCGACCCTGTTTTAAGAATTGCAGACACAATCTAACCGTGCGTTATGCAGTAGTAATCTAAAATAAATTACAACATTATTACTATTTTATTAATCAAAAAAAACGAAAATGAAAAAATTATTTGCAGAAGCACTTGGTACGATGGTGCTTGTTTTAATGGGTTGCGGTAGTGCAGTATTCTTTGGTTGTGAAACCGGTTCTGCACAAGTTTTGGCCGTAGCATTTGCATTTGGTCTTTCAGTAGTGGGTATGGCTTATTGCGTGGGCAATATTTCTGGTTGCCACATCAATCCTGCTATTACATTGGGAGTATGGTTATCTAAAAGAATGAAAAGTTCTGAAGCCATGGCATATATGTTTGCACAATGTATCGGTGCAATTATAGGTTCAGCAATTATTTATGTATTAACACAAACCGGTTCTTTTGGCCCTACTACAGCTACAGGAGCCAATAGTTTTGCCGACGGTCAGTTGTGGCAGGCATTTATTGCAGAAATCATATTTACATTTGTGTTTGTTCTTGTTGTACTCGGATCTACAGACTCTAAAAAAGGTGCCGGAAATCTTGCGGGACTTGCAATTGGTCTGACACTGGTTTTGGTACACATTGTATGTATTCCAATTACAGGTACATCGGTAAACCCTGCACGTAGCCTTGGCCCTGCTCTTTTTGCAGGTGGCGCTCCATTGTCACAGCTTTGGTTGTTTATTGTTGCTCCTATGATTGGTGCCGCTTTATCAGCCGGTGTATGGAAAATATTGAGCTGTGATAAGTGCGAAAACAACGCTTAAACAGAAGAATTACAAGATATTTCAAAGAAACCGAGCCGGGTGCTATCATAGTATCCGGCTTTTCTTTTTATACAAATATGTAGAAAAAAGTCAGCCGTTTAGTATATTATTGAAACGGATAAAGCCTGAAAAATGCAATATTTGTATATATTTGCCGAATATAATTAACTAAACCATTTATTAACTTATTAATTCATAGTGATATGAAAAAGATGAAAATGACCGCTGCCGTACTTAGCGCAGCACTTTTAGTGAGCAGTTGCGGATCCTTAAATCAGACTGCAAAAGGTGGTATGATTGGTGGTGGCGGAGGTGCTGCACTTGGTGCAATTATCGGCGGTATTGCCGGCGGTGGTAAAGGTGCCCTTATCGGTGCTTCTGTAGGTACAGCCGTAGGTGGTACTGCAGGTGCTCTGATTGGCCGTAAAATGCAAAAGAATGCCGAAGCTGTAGCAGAAATCCCCGGTGCTCAGGTTCAGGAAGTAACCGATAACAATGGTCTTGCTGCTGTTCAGGTGACTTTCAGTTCAGGTATTCTGTTTGGTTTTAACTCTTCTGTACTTAGTGAACAGGCAAAACAATCGCTTTCTGATCTGGCCAATGTTCTTAAAAAAGATCCAACGATCGATGTATCTATTGTAGGACATACTGATAAAGTAGGTACTTATGAAGCCAATATGAAAGTATCGCAACAACGTGCTGATGCTGTGGCCGGTTATTTAAGAACTTGCGGTGTGCCTTATAGCGAACTTAAAACCGTAGAGGGTGTGGGTTATACTCAATATAATGACTCATGGAGTGCAGCAGAAAATCGTCGCGTTGACATCTATATGTATGCCAGCGAACAGATGATTAAAAATGCTGAAGCAGGGTATTAAAAACTGTAAGGGCGTATTCATTTACGCCCTTACCTTATAATCATTTAAGATGAAATCGTTCTGTACTTGTCTGAAATCATCGATAATACCGATGGGACTTCTTTCTTTCTTTTTATCGGTTCCGGTAGAAAGCAATGCGCAGCGCACTGAAGTACTGGCGCCGCTTATAGAGACCATACAAGTACTGAAAAATGCAGAGTTTGACTCCTCCCCTGTTATCGAACTCAATAGTGACGAATATCTTGAAATCTCTTTCGACCAGTTGTCGCACGAATATCATCGGTATTATTATGAAATAGAACATTGTGATGCGGCATATAAGCCATCAAACATTTCACAATTCGATTTTATGGATGGTTTTTCTACGAATTATATAGACGATTATGCTACATCTATCAATACGACTGTTCCTTATACAAATTATCGGTTTGAGTTACCCAACGACAATGTTTCTCTGAAATTATCGGGAAATTACCGCATTTCTGTATTCGATGATGATAACAATGAGAAACCTGTCTTCAGGGCTTATTTCTCGATTGTTGAACCGAAAGTTAAGATTGATGCCAGCGTATCGGCCAATACTTTGATAGATAATAATAAAGGTCATCAGCAGGTGAGCTTTACGATAAATCATAAAGGGGTGCAGCTCCGTAATCCGCAACAAAATGTGAAAGTCCGTGTAATGCAAAATGGACGTACCGATAATTGTGTGACCAATGTGCAACCAACTTACATTCTGGCCGATCAGCTGAAATATGAACATAACCGGGCACTTATCTTTCAGGCCGGTAATGAATACCGCCGCTTCGAAACGGTAAGTACACGCCATATAGGGTTGAATATAGATCATTTTGAGTATTTCGCCCCCTATTATCATGCCACGCTTTTCGAAGATAAGTTGCGCAACTATACCTATAGCTATAACTACGATCATAACGGGCATTATCTGGTGCGTTATGACGATGCCACTGACGATAGTATTGAGGCCGATTATTTCTTCGTGCATTTTGCGCTTGGTCATGACTCGCCTTTCAAATCGGGCAACGTTTATCTGGAAGGGGCATTTACCTATGATGATTTTACTCAGCGCACGGAAATGAAGTTTAACTGGGATACCTATTGCTATGAAAACGTGCAATTTCTGAAACAAGGATCGTATAACTATCAGTATTTATATGTACCTCCCGGAAGCACAAAAGGTGAGGCCGGACCTATTGAGGGCAACTTCTCGGAAACTGAAAATGAGTATCTTATCATGGTTTATTACCGTGCGACAGGCGACAGATATGACCAGCTCATCGGCATTCAGCAAGTCCGCTATAAACCATAAAAAAATCCGGCACCGCACACCACGTGTAGCACCGGACTATCATCTACAAAAAAAGAGATAATTACAAAGAGATATTGGGGTTTGTCATGCGCAAATGTCTGTTCGCTGTAAATAGGCAATAATATCGCCTTTGCGAACTGTGCTGCCCTGAGGTGCACAAATTTCTACTACCCGACCTGTGAAACCGGTCAGAATCTTATCGTATTCGCCCCATGGTGTAGATAAATAACAGAACACCTGGTCGTGCTGATATTTACTGCCCACAAACGGAGCGATAGATGGTCCTTCTACAGAAACTTCCCATAATACCTGTCCGTTGCTTGGAGCAACAATAGGATCGGCCTTAGCACGTTTTACTTTCTTTATTTCGGCATCAGATAAGCCTGATTTTGCCATTTCAGCATCTTTGGCACGTTGCAAATCGTCTTCAAAACGCTTCTTCGCTGCTCCCGATTTATAATCACGGTACTGGCGATCGTGCATGGCAAGTTCGAACAATTCTTCATCGTCTTCTCCAAATTCCCAGCCATTTTCTTTCATTTCGGCGATATAAGTATCAAGTGCATCCGGATAATTAGATTGCGGATCTATATCGATAAATTCGAAACCTTTCGATTTGGCAAGTTCAACGATTTCAGGAGCAAGCGGACCAGGCAAACGGCCACTCTTACCTAAAATCATGTCCCATGTATGGTTATCTATCATTGTCCAGCGTTCTTCGCCTTTGGCCATCTGCATCACATTCATCAGTGCCACATTCTTCACATACTGGCTGAAAGGAGTCACCAAAGGAGGATAACCCAGTTTAGGCCATACATATTCCACTTCGTCGAATAACATTACCAACAAATCATCCAAAGATAATTCAGGTTCATTGCGTCCGCGAAGAATCATATTTATGCCCGAATGTACCCCTTTCAGGTCGGCCATCATCGAACCCATCATACCGCCGGGTAAGCCGCATTTCAGCAACAATGATGAAGTATGCTTATTGGTAGGATCCATGAAATAACCCAGAAAATCGTCGATGAAACTCTGTGTCATAGCGCGTGCTTTCATATAGGCCTTCATGTTGATTTCGGGCACATCAAAGCCTTCATCTTTCAGCATGGCTTGTACTGAAATTACATCAGGATGAACTTTTCCCCATGAGATAGGTTCCATCGCTACATCAATGATATCAGCACCATTGTTGCATACTTCAAGGATGGAAGCCATAGACAAACCGGGACCACTGTGACCATGATACTGAATCAATACATCAGGATGTTTGTCTTTAATCGATTTCACCAATCGCCCCAACTGGCCCGGACGACCGATACCTGCCATATCTTTCAGACAAATTTCAGTAGCGCCCGCAGCAATCAGCTGGTCGGCGATATCGCTATAATACTCTACAGTATGGATTGGTGAGAAAGTAATGCACAACGTTGCCTGTGGCGTCATGCCGGCTTCGAGTGCATATTTGATGGATGGAATAATATTTCGTACTTCATTTAACCCGCAAAATATACGGGTAATATCGACGCCCTGTGCATGTTTCACCTTATACATCAGTTTACGCACATCGGCCGGAACCGGATACATACGGAGTGCATTCAGACCACGATCGAGCATATGAGTTTTGATACCCGCTTCGTTGAATGGTTTCGTAAAGGCACGTACTGCTTTATTGGGGTTTTCACCATAAAGCAGATTCACTTGTTCGAAAGCCCCGCCATTGGTTTCCACACGGGAGAAACATCCCATTTCAATAATAAGAGGAGCTATTTGTACCAACTGATCCAATCGGGGTTGGTATTTCCCGGAAGACTGCCACATGTCTCTGTAGACCAGACTAAATTCAATTTTCTTTTTCATAATAGATTAATGATTCTAATAAATTTGCGAATCAGGTTAACTCTCTATTCGCAAATATATTAAGTTATCTGACATATAGACACTTGAAAGCAAGGTTTTTCTTGTTAAAAAGATATGTTTAATATCATATTGTAACAACAAAAAAGGAATAGACTCAAAAAACGAGTCTATTCCTTTCAAATTGTAATTTTAGAACACAGAAAACTAATACAATATTACCTAAATAAAAATCATCCTGAAAATCAAAACTTTCTAACTTAAATAAAAACTAATTCTATTGTAAACGCTTTAAATAAATAATCTATCTAACGCAAAATAATATATCCTAAACAAAATCTTTTAATTCACTCTGCAACTTCTGGCGGGTGAAGAATATACGACTCTTTACAGTGCCCAATGGCAAGCGTAATCTTTCGGCTATCTCACGATACTTGAACCCCGATACATGCATAGTGAAAGGTACCTTATATTCTTTTGGCAAAGAGTTCACTACTTTATGAATCTCTTTTAAATCGTAAGAACCTATGACACTTTCAAAACCTGAATCCTGCGGCATATTCAGATGATAGAGGTTATCCGTCTGATCCACAAAAGTCTGATCGCGTACAATTTTACGATAATTATTTATAAAGATGTTACGCATAATGGTATACATCCAACCTTTAAAATTTGTATCTGCTTCGTACTTATCTTCATTGTCTAATGCCTTTAAAGATGTTTCTTGCAGCAAATCATTAGCTTCATCACGGTCTGAGGTAAGTTTATATGCAAACCTTAACAATTCATCTTGGATTCCAAGTAAATCTTTCTTAAAACTAACACTTTTCATAATTCGCACAGTTTATAGGTCCGGGTATCGTAACTAACATGGTGCAATGATAGAGATAATTAGCAATTCGGGTAGGAATGAAACTCTCATACTTTGGCTGCAAACTATCAAATAACAGTTTTCGGGTACTTTTTGACAGTTTTCGGTCATTTATTTTCTATAATTTTTGATTACTGGTGTGATTTTATTTTAATTTGTCCGACATATATGGCATAACAAAATCATATAAAGTTAATATTTTATGAAACTGCGAAAAAAACTAACACTACTATTGCTTGCCCTTGTTGCGGTCTCTCCCGCTTATTCTCAGGGCCTGAAAGCATTTAAACTAAAAAACGGACTAACTGTTTGTATTTGGGAAGACGAAACTAAACCCGATGTAATGGGAATGGTCGGCGTTCGTACCGGTGCCGTAAACGATCCGGCAGAATATACCGGTCTGGCTCACTACCTGGAGCATATGTTATTTAAAGGTACACAAAAAATCGGTTCACTAAACTGGGAAGAAGAAGCCCCAATCTACGAACAAATCATTGCAAAGTATGATGAAATGGCCGATGAAACTGATCCGGTTAAAAAAGATGCTATCAGCAAAGAAATCAATCAGCTTACCGTCTCTGCTGCTAAAGTAAGTACATCGAATGAGTTTTCGAATCTGATGGAAAGCATGGGTGGCAAGGATGTAAATGCTGCCACAGGTATGGATATGACTTATTATCATAACTCTTTCCCTCCTTATCAGATTAATAAATGGCTCGAAATCTCGGCGCAGCGTTTCAAAGATCCTGTATTCCGTACATTCCAGCCAGAACTTGAAACGGTTTACGAAGAGTTTAACCGCAGCAAAGACAATCTGGCCAGAAGTCGCAACGAATTCATCATGAGCAAAGCATACGAAGGACATCCCTACTCTCGCTCTGTACTCGGTCTTGGCGAACACCTGAAAAATCCTCGTCTGAGTCAGCTTATTAAATTCTATGAAGAATGGTATGTGCCTGAGAATATGGTATTGGTATTAGTAGGTAATGTAAAAACTGACCAGATTGCCAACCGTATAGCTGCAACATTCGGTCGCCTTCCTGCACGTCCAGCTCCTGAGCGCGTAGAATACCCTACATCTGATATTAAAGGCAACAAATCTTATTCTGCGAAAATTGGTAATACTCCATCGCTTTGTCTTGCTTACAATGGTGTTCCTGCCGGCCATCCCGATGAATATGCGCTTGAAATTGTAATGTCATTATTGAGCAATAACAATGGAACAGGTGTACTCGATAAGTTAAGCATTGACGGACAACTGACTTATGCTGGTTCATATTTATATCCTCAAAGAGAAATGGGCCGTTGTATGATCAATGTTATGCCTCTTTATGATAACGCCCAACGTCGTTATGAATCGAACAAAAGCGCCGAAAGAAAAGTATTGAAAGCGATACAGCAAATCTCTAAAGGTGAGATCGATGAGTGGTTGGTTCAGGCAATTAAACTGAGCATGTGCCGCGAATACGATCTGATGATGGAATCAAATAAAGATAAAGCGTCATATCTGATGACTGGTTTTATTAATAATGTTGATTTCGGCAGATTGCTGACTTACAAAGAGGAAATCATGGCTATCGATTTGGAGGACATCAAACGTGTGGCTAAAACTTACCTGAACAACGATTACCTGACGCTTAATATTGAACAAGGTAAACCTGCTAAGAAAGATAAGATTGTAAAACCGGGTTATGATCCTATCGAACCTCCTGTTGGCCAACAATCAATGTATGCAATGCAGTTTAAATCTATGCCTATCGGACAGGTAGAAGAAAACTTCCAGGATTTTGCTGAAGTGCAGACAAGAAACATCAACGACCGCTCGAAATTATACTATACACTGAATCCTGAGAATGAAGTATTTACACTTACATTACGCTATGGAGCCGGTAAGAAGTTATTCCCTAAACTTGGTATCGCTGCCGATTTGATGAATGATGCAGGTATCATGGGACTTTGTGATGCACAGGAACTGAAAAAAGAGATGGGTAATCTGAATATTACCTGTAGCGTATCGGCTAATGATGATTATATGACAATTACCATGTATGGTTATGAAAACAATCTGATTGAAGCATGTCAGTTACTTTCACGTCAGATCTTTATGCCTAAACTGGATGAGAATCAGTTGAACCGTATTAAAGGTAGCATGATTGGTAGCCGCCAGCATCGTAAAGATAACGTACAGGTTTTGGGTAATGCATTGAATCAGTTCTTATTCTATGGTGATCAGTCATCATACATTCAGGAACTTACAGATAAAGAGCTTATTGATCTTGACATCTCAAGTCTGACAGGTGACATCAACCGTGCAGCCAATTATGAGGCGGAGATTTTCTATACCGGTACTCTTTCTTTTGATAATGTATACGATGTACTCAGCAACAATCTGCCATTGGTAGCTAATGAGAAAGAATCGGTATCTCCACAGCCAAAACCACTTGCTGAGGTAAAAGAGAATACTGTTTATTTCTTGCCTAACAATGATGCAGAGCAGGCACAGATTTACTTCTTCATGCCAACTAAAGAGTATGACAAGAGTGATGACGTACTGATCGATGCCTTCTATCAATATTTCTCAGGCTCGTTTAACGGACTTGTTCTTAATGAACTTCGCGAAAAACGTTCGATGGTGTATACTGCTTATGGTGTGGTTGGTCGTCCGGTATTGCCAGGTCACCCAACTTACTTTATTGGTCAGATCGGTACTCAAAATGATAAAGCAAACGAAGCTGTATCTTTATATATGGATTTGTTGCGTAACATGCCACAGAATCCGGACCGTATGGATAATATCAAGAGTTACATGAGACAGGAAGCTTTATCTACTCAACCTGAGTTCCGTCAGAAAGCAATGCAAATTCAATACAATCAGCGCATTGGTTATGATCAGGATCCTGCTATCGAAAACCTGCCAAAGATTGACAATCTTACATTCGAAGATTTGTTGGCTTATTATGATGAAAACATCAAGGATATGCCAATGGCCATTGCTATTATGGGTAATCCTAAAATGATTGATATGGAAGAATTGAAGAAACTTGGTAAAGTAGTTCGTATCAATGAAAAACGTCTTTTCAACACAAAAGATACTATGTTTCAGTAATTGAAACTGAACTAAGGATATAAAAAGAAATCAGCCCTGCAGACACAATGTTTGCAGGGCTGATTTTTTTATTTTGACTTTAATCATTTCGAATATAAAACAACACCTTTTCTATTTATATGATCTAACAGTTCAGGATGCTTCAGTTTCGAATAGATAGAAATATCAAACTGATAAGGAAGCAGGAGATCATCTATAGCAATGATAATAGAATTAAGATATTCATTGTTCAATGATTCACCCTTTAAGGTTATATCAATATCTGAGAAAGGCTTATATGTTCCTTTAGCTCTCGAGCCGTAAAGTATTACCTGCTCTACTTTATCAAATCCTGAAAACAGATTTTCAAGTTGATTTATTTCTTCTTCTGATAATCCGTATTTCATTCTTAAAAATTAGATTTTTCTAAAGATTTCATTTTCTGTTCAAACTCATCAAATAACGGATAGTATATATTTACGATATTCCTAAATATCTCATTTGCAACTTCATCATCATAATTATGTGATGTTAAATTACGATCAGCTATGCTATTCATCCAGCGTTTATCGTCAATCAAACCCATTTCGAAAGCTTTACGCATTGCATCACGTGAACCTTTCACATCTGTATATCCCTGATATTCCGCATAATCCTTCATGACTTTCCATGCAAGTTCATGCGTATATTCAAAACGCTGAATTACACCTTCCTGAAGTAATTCATCTATGGCTTCGACAAAATCAGGTTTTGCTGAAACAATATCTATTGCCTGCCGTAATTTAGATAAAGCTCTTGAATAATTGGCTAACCGCTGAACCCATCTTATATCTTGTTCTTCCATTATCTAATCAATATTAATGATGTTATCATTTGATGAATCACAAAAATAAGAGTTTAAATCAATTTATTTCTAAAAGAATATTCTTTTTCTACGATTTAGCCATCTCCACATCAAGATCCACGCGTTTCCGAATCACTAATGTATAGAAGATAAGATAAGCTACACTAACCATGAGTACAGAGATTGGGCCTACCAGACCAACTTTGTCAAATGCCAGCCCCATACAGATCGGGAAGATGGCCCCACCCGCCTGACCCATAATCATAAGCACTGAAATAACATTGCGCTGATCGGGTTTGCTCAATACGGCCTGGGAGAAAAGTACCGGGAAAAGATTGGCATTGCCCAGACCTATCATTGCGATGCAGACAAAGATAAATGCCTTGCTATGGGCAAAATAAAGACCAATCATGGCAGCAGCTATAAGCCCTACACTTACAAAGAAGAAATACTTACGCTTTACTCTCTTTAGTAGAATCGTCCACAGAAAACAACCCACCAAACGGGCGATAAAGTATAGACTGGCTCCGAAAGAGGCTTTCTCTAAAACAATATCCAGACGATACATCAGGATTTTTGGCGCCACGGTATTTGTACTGATATCTAACCCCACATGACACATGATGCCGATGAACGATAGCAGAATGAAGCGATCTTTTAATAAGCGGAAACATTCCAGATAAGTGGAACTCTTCTGATTTTCTTTTACGTTTTCAATGCCCGAGAATGTCAGCGTTAATACCGCAATGAGTGTCAATGCAAAATAAAACAGGAATACCAGACGCCATTTCAGGTCGAAAAGATGTGATAAATGGACTGCTCCAAGCATGGCTATATAAGGAGCGGAAAACGAAGAAAGAGTTTTAACGAACTGGCCCAGTGTCAGCGAATCGGCCAGACGTTTGCCCACAATAATATGCGACATAAGCGGATAGAGCGAAGATTGCATACACACATTGCTGATGCCCAGTAGAATAAAGCTGAATACCATCAGTTCATAAGATGTACCAAACATAGGAATAAACATAGCAATTGCCATCACCGACATACTAAGAAGAACCGTACGCTTACGCCCGATTTTATTCATAATCAACCCTGTAGGTATAGTACACACCACAAACCAGATATATACCAGTGAAGGCAACAAACTTGCTTTAGCATCCGAAATGTGCAGTGTCACCTTAATATAATTCGAGGCAATCCCCACCATCTCTATAGAACCCATCACGAAAAAACAGATCATGATAGATATCACCTGAAAACGCAAATACTCTTTATTCTGCATCATTTAACTAATTTATATAATCTATACAAATCAGGATGGTGTAAATATTTATAAATGATGATATTTTAAGATTATTTTACATTACTATCATTTAATCGGGTTATGGATAGTGAGAGGTTTTATAATATAATATTAAGCGAAGCAAGCAATTTATGATATTGCTCCTCTGTAATTTCCGGAGGAGTTTGAGTATGTGGTATTTTCCCAAAGATTTCTTTTAATATTTCATTTGGCAATACGGGTGGATGATAAATATCGCAAAACAACTTTTCCATTCGTACGAAAACAGGAATGCGTTGTGTTCGGGCCAGATAGAACGCATCCCATTCTGCTACATCATTAAATCCCTTACTATTAACCCGGGCTGTATGATCCCATGGAAATGGCGGATTACCGGGAACCATGCAATTGCTGGGCAGCGGAACCTGATGTGCACGATACCATTCGGCCGCTTCTTCATGTGATGCATAAATCTGTATTATTCTAAGCACTGCAGTCATCACTCTGTAACTATCTGCATATATTCCATAATCGCCTGTACGGGTCATATAGACAACAATGTCATCTACCGAAACCCGCGGAACAAAATTCTCGCCGCGACATACTGCTGTTGTAGATGGATATTTATTTTCCAGATCCGGGTCCCTCCTGCATGAAGAGTCAATAAACGGGGGCAAATCGTATTTTACAATTGCCTCACGTCCAGCTTCATTAATACAAAGAGGACGGTAAGAATTCAGTCGGATGGCCATACTTTTATTCTTTAACTATGATGGAATATTTGCTTTTGACTATGAACAAATGATAATCAGGAAAGTTGCAATACTGCATATACTTTGGCAATCTGGTGCAGAACCTTATGCAACAAAGTGCTTACAGCGATGCAGAAAAGTGCAAAGGCCTATGCACTATTTCTTTAAAAGATAGCAAACTATACGACCGAATATCACAAATCTCTCATATTCAGTATTATTTATTTAAATTTTAAGTTATTTTTAATACCTTTGTCTATCGCTCAACATACAACAAACAAAACATAGCTATTATCTGAACCTTTATACTGTTAAATATATTATTAACAATAGAGGTTTATTTTAAAGGTAATATATTATTGATACTCAATACAGTGTATCAGAAAGCCCAACATATGAAAAAGCATTTTACGATTTTCTTATTTATATTCTTTTTAACGAATATACTTCATGCGCAGCAAAACAGTTATCAGGAACTAACTTATAGTTTTATACCTGATAAAAATCTTCAATTTACTTCACGCAGCGGAAACAGTTATAATCTTCTCAGAATTTCGGAGGTAATTAAAAACAACCGTAAAGGTTTTGACGATGGCAGCATTAAAATCCTGATTGATTCTTATTACGGATCTTCGAAGCGAGAAAGCGAATGCCTTAAAAATGCGCATACGCTGGGAGAAATGGTACGCAATGAAATAATGCAACGCGATAATCTTCCGACTGATCAGTTCGAGATGAATTACTTTACAAAGTATGATGAAGAAGGCAAAAATGCAGTGATAGTCAGAATAAGCGTTCCGCAGAAAAGAACGAGAAATTCACCTAAAGTGGTACAAACCGCTGAACCGGTTATTATAATTCCTGTAGAAGAAACGGTGCAGAGTGTAAATGTATATCCTACCGATACGAAAGAAATCTTCATTCTTAATGGGCGTGATATGGTGGAAAACTATTTTAGCGTCGGACTTAATGTTGGTATTCCATTCTACTGGGGTGATATGCTTTCACTGGCCAGTCTGAAGAAATATGTCGGATATGATATTGGTATACAGGGTAGCTATCATTTTAATTCCACATTTGCTGCTTCACTTTCTGTAGATTATGGTATTAACAAAGCGGGTGCACGTGCAGGCTCTTTGTATTATGATCTTTTGCCGGATGGTATAAAAGTGGATTCTCCTGAAACAGGTGCATTGCCATACCACAGTCTTTATTCTAAAATTTCAGTAGTCAACTTCGGACTTTCTTTTGACTTCAATCCCTTCGGACTATTTTTTCCGGGAGGAGACATTAAAGGTTTTTCCGCCATTATATCGCCTACAGTCTATGGCCAACTATTTCATGCAGATATTTATAAGAGAGATGGAGGTGAAAAATTCTCGAATGGTGAAACTAAACCTAAAGGACTCTCTTTCGGACTGGGCGGTTCTTTGAGTTTGCGCTATAATATATGGGATAATATGGATATCCAAATTAAGAATTCGATGATCTGGATTACCAATAATAAATTTGATGGCATAGACACCCCTTCAGATAAATCGAAGAAAAATGCGATGTGGGTACCGCAAATAGGTTTCATCTGGAATTTCAAGTAATTAGAAAATAACGATTGCACATATTAAAAGACTTTCAATCTGATACACAGAAAGAAAGTCTTTTTTTTAATCACTATTAAAGATATTAGTTTTGATTTGTGTCGATAAGATATTGTGTCATTTTAAGCTGATAGTTTGTATAGGCATCGGTCAGACGGTTATGACTCTGCTGCAGCAGTGTTTGTGCATCGAGCACATCAGTCATGGTCGATAAGCCAACATTGAAATAATCGGTGTTCAGACGCATATTTTCCTGAGCCGATTTAATGGAAGTTTCGGCAAGAGCTATCTGTTTGTATGCTTCGTTTAAATCGTTCCAGGTCTTTATAATCTGAACTTCAATAAGCTGGCGGCCATTATCCTTTTCTATCATGGCCTGTTTTGTTTTCAGCTTTTCTCTTTTGATGGCATGAGAGCCACCCCACCATCCCGAAATAGGGACAGACACGGAAGCGAACACCATTCCGAAGTTATTGTTTATTCCGGTAAAGTCGTGATAAACATAGCCTGCTCCCACTCCAACCGAAGGCAGATTCTTGCCCAATTCGATTTTGGTCTTTAGTCTACCGGCATCGACTGCTTTCTGCATCAGTTTGTATTCGTTTCTTTCCTGTGAGGCTGCTGCAGGCGAGAAATATATGGCATCGGGATTAAGCGGTGCCGTAAAATTCTGATAGGTAACATCAATGGTCGAATCGGGCATACCAATGTATTGTGCCAGCATAAGGGTCATGACATTGACTCCGTTTTCAAGACTCAGCCTGTTACTTGCCAGTTCTTGTTTTTGCAGCTCTACACGCAGTAAATCATTGGGCATAGCCACACCAGCTTCTATTGAAACTGTTACATCCTTATGAATCTGATCCAGTTGTTTATCGAGCATCTCGATGGTGATCAGCTTTTCTTTCATGGATACGATCTGCCAGAAATAGGCTTCGGTATTCAGAATAACATCGTTTTCTGAAATTTGCATCTGCAGGCTGGCTACATCGGTTCCAATGGCAGCAAGTTTATTTCCGTTTACTATCTGCCCACCGGCAAATACAGGTTGTACGGCACTAATGGCGGCTGTCTTTCCATGTTTAAACATCGAAACAGGCAGACTACCCACACCAGGAAGTTCAAAATCTAATTTAGCCATTCCGGTATTGGCAGTCACACCCATGGCTGCACCGCTCACTGCTGGAAAATAGTTGGTAAAGGCCTCTTTCTCAGTCTCTTTTGATGCACTGATCTCTAAACGTGCATTCTTTAACTGATTGTTATTTTCTAAAGCCAGCTTTTTACATTCGTCAACCGTAAAAGTCTGAGCAAATGTATTTGCGGCAAATAGTGAGAATAACAATAACAGGATATTATTTCTTTTCGACATATTGAGTATTTCTTTTTGATTTATTGCCGTACACTTTCCAGTATAGTACAGGCAGAATGGTTACAACAAGTATCATTGAAACGATGGTGCCAACACAGATTACTGCACCCATTGGTGCCCATAGCGAACTACCACTGATGATCATCGGTACTACTCCTACAGCAGTTGTTGCTGATGTCAGGAAGATGGGCAGCATGCGTCTTTTACCTGCATCGTATGCGGCATCTTTGGCACTAAAATGATAATTGAACTGCAGGTTTTCGGCATGTTCGAATATAAGTATGGCATTGCGAACAATAATACCCAGCATACTGATAAATCCTAAAATACAGGTCATACTGTAATCGGCACCGAAGATATAAAGTCCCAGCGCGCCACCAAGCAAACACAACGAAACAGAACCTACGGCCGTAATGGCCAGTTTCATCTTCTTAAAATAGATCACCATAAAGACCAGTATGATGATGATCGAAACAATTAATGTTTTAGTTATCGGCTCGACCACATCTTTATCGCCTTCGATGGTACCGCCATATTCAACGGTGATATCATCGTCCAGCTGCTGAATAATTTCTGATTCTGTCAGACAGACTACTTTGTCGAATGCCGCTGCTTCATTGAATCCGCGTTTAACCACTGCAAAGACACTGATGCAACGGATGCCATTGCGACGCACAATCTGGCCTTCTTCCCAGCCATATGAGATATCGGCAATATCTCTTAACGGCACAGTTACACCCGGCATTGAGGTCGATATAAAGACATCTTCTATATCTACTAAACCGTTTTCTGCCTTCTCATCTTTTATCTCGACAGATACCGGATAATCGCCTTCCCATATTTTACCCGCACTCATTCCTTTCGTGCTCAGTGCAGTTTCAAGCGATGCCATAGTTTTGTTAATACCAAGTCGGCCGGCACGGTCAGCATTCAGATCAATATTGATGGTGGGCTGTTGTTCGTTATAGTTGGTATGTATCCATTCCAGTTCATCGATGTGATGCATTTCATCCATCAGTAATCCGGCAGCTTCTTTCAGTTTGCTGATATCTTTTCCGTAAAAGCGGACTTCGACAGGGATCTGCACATTCTGATAATCCAGTTGTTTGAAACGTATAAATGCTTCAGGGAAATAGTCGGCATAAACAGCATATTCGTCAAGCAAGTCAACAGTAGCTTCATTTGAAACGGTGTTTACGATGAACTGTGCATAATTCTTTCCGGGCAGATTAGGCGCATAAGAGGTCTGAAAACGCGGAGACGAATTGCCTATAAAAGAGGTGATAGATTTTACTCTTTCATCTTTGGACAACATTTGATAGATGCTGTCTGCGATGGCTGTCGTTTTATCGAGTCCACTTCCCTGTGCCAGATAAAACTCCACAGCAAACTGATCGCGATCGGCTATCGGCATCATTCGTTTATTAAGTCCCAGCATGATATAACCACCGACAACGATGCTCAGTAACCCAAGCGTCAAAGTACTTTTAGGAAAACGAAAAGTGTATTTCAGGATCACATCATAAGTCTTCTGAACTCCCTGCAGTATATCAAATTTCTTCTTTTTCTCAGGCCGGTTTTTCAGTCCGGTTTTAATCATTAAGTATTCCAGAACAGGAATAAGTATCATGGCCACGATGAACGATACCATCAGAGATGTAAATATGGTCCACGGGAAGAATTCCACAAAATCGAGGAACTGGCCCTTCATGGTGAACAGCAATGGGAAGAAGACTACTGCAATACATAGTGTCGCCAAAAAGATGGAACGGAAATAATCTTTCGCGCTCGAGATAGCTGCATGCCAGCTGGACATTCCCTTATCGAGTCTTTCCAGATAAGCATCGACTACAATTATGGCATTGTCCACAATCATACCCAGTACGACAATCAGTGCGGCAAGGGTTACTGTATTTAGCGGAATACCACTGATGTACATGATGCCGATGGTGATAAATATACTGACCGGTATGGATATGGCCGATACCACTGCCGAACGGAACGGGAAAAGAAGCATCATCACCACAATTACAATCACGATAGAGAGCATCAGATCGCGGACGAATGAACGGATCGATTCATCTACTACTTTGGGCTGATCGGCAATGCGTCTGATAGAAACACTCTCGGGCAGTTCCTCTTCGAAGCTGCTAAGTATTTTATCTACCTGATTGCCATATTCCACAATGTTGTAGCCATCGCGCATTTCGAGAGACAGGATAACAGACCTCACACCGTTGTTCAGGATATAATCATCTGAAAGATCATAACATCTTTCGATGCGTGCAATATCTTTTAAACGTAGGTGATTGCCATTTTCATCGGTACGAATGATTTGTTGTTCCAGCTCAGCCTCTGAATTCAGAACCGGAGTGAAATGCACCGGAATGATGTCATTGTTTACCTCTGTCTCGCCGGCAAAAGTGGTAATTCCCTGACTATATAACTTAGACAATAAAGCAGACATATCGAGCTTATAGGCATTCATCTTATCCTTATCGGGATAAATATTGATTTGCTCTTTCTTGATGCCCGAACGGCGCATGTTCGAAACTGTCTCGATACTGCGCAAGCGATCTTCCAGATCATCTACATAACCTTCTAACTCCCTGTAGGTCTTATCTTCCGATTCTATCGATATAAGCAGTGCAGAGGTATCTCCAAAATCATCCTGTGCCACAAGAGCCAGCACTCCTGAGGGTAGCTGCGACTTAAACTCAATAAGTCCGTGCTTTATTTTCGACCAGACTTCATCTTTATTGTTGACGTTATCGTTTAGCTCCACCATCGAATAGAGAATGCCGTCACGCGACATTGTGCTGGTTTTCTTCTTATTGACTTCTGGAAAGTTGAAAAGAAATCTTTCCAGTGGTTTGGCTACCTGTTCTTCCATTTCAGAAGATGTGGCACCCGGATAAACGGCTACAACCACTCCCTGACGTATGGTAAAAACCGGAAATTCCTGTTTGGGCATTACGAAAAGAGAGTATACCCCGAAAAGTACAAGTAATGCTGTTGCGATTAAGACCAGCACGCGATATCGCATGGCAGCCTCTATTATTCCGTTATATTTTCTCATTCTTCTGTAATGTTCATTCCGTTACTGATCTTCTGATAGCCTTTGGTGACCACTTTATCTCCTTCGTTTAATCCGGATTCAACGATGACCCCATCTTTAAGAAAATCGCCAGTTTCAATAAAAGTCTGTTCGGCTTTGCCATCCTTCATGACCCAAACATATTTATTTCCTTTACCATCGAGCATCACCGATCTGGCAGGGATAATGACCAGATCAGATTCATTACTCTTCTGAATGTTTACCCGACAAGTCATGCCGGGCAATATTCTCCCTTCATTATTATTGATAAGCACTTTAACTTCATAAAGCGGAGAAAGAGCTGAAGTAGTTATTCCTTTTTCGATGATGTTACCTGTGTAGACTCCATTCTTCAGAGAAGGTATGTTTATATCGGCTTCAGAACCGATGGCAATTTCGCTGATTTCTTTTTCGGGAACCGCAAATCTCACCTTCAGATTATCGGTTTTTGATAACGACAAAACTGCTTTGCCCGGAATTACGTTTTCGCCCGGAGAGATGCTTCGTTTGCTTATTACACCATCAAAAGGGGCATAAATCACTGCATCGGCAAGCTGCTTTTTAGTGATACTATAGGCAGATTCGGCCTGATCGAGTTTGGTTTTGGCATCGATATATTTGATCTCAGGCAAGCTACCGTTGTCATACAGTTTCTTCATTCGTTCATAACCATCTTTGGCCTGTTCGTAAGAAGCTTTGGCAGCAGTATTACTGTTTTGAAGATTTGTCATATCGAGCGAAGCCAGTCGCTGTCCTTTTTGTACTTTTTGACCTTCACTGACGTATATTCCACTGATCTGTCCTGATACCGGGAAACTAAGCTCCGAGATGTTCTCTTCTTCTACTGTTCCTATATAGTCTTTCTGGTTTATATTGCTTCCGGCTGAAGCCTTCATCGTTGTTACTTTAATGTTTTTCTTTTTATCCTGATTCATCTTATTGTCTGAGCATGAGGTGATAATCACTATAAAACATGCAAATACAATATGAATCGCTATTACGACTTTCTTCATTTTCTATTAATCTTTAGTATTGATATATATGTTATGATTCGGGGTTGCAAAGTTCTTATTAAAAAGGAGGCATATAAAGTACAGAACTTCTACATAAATGTTCGATATGTCCAATTTTAAACCTTTCAATCATTTTCATAACTATTTATACTATATATTTGCAAATAAAAAAGACATAATGAACAGTGATAAATTAGATCAACTTACAATCCAATCGCTGAAAGAGATATTTAAACCTACCTGCGAAATAGATAATGACTATATTTTACTCGACTCTTTCAATGAGCTTGTTGATACTTTATTTCAGAAACCATGCAGGATAGAAGCCTATACTGGTGCTTGTATAAAATCCGGGAGTGCTAAAATCAGGATTAATCTCGAAGAGATAGAGGTTACAGCCGGCATGATGATTTTGATTGATCCGGGCAAATTTGTTCAGATCATCGAAACCAATAATATTGAAGCGAAAGCCTTTCTTGTTTCAGAAAAATTCTTTCAGGAAATGCACCTTGATATAAAGAGTCTTATGCCTTTGTATGCGCAATTCCTGAATGGTATTTATCTGATGCTTAATGAGGACGAAAGTTTGCTTCTTGAGTATTATTTCACCCTATTCACCACATTGGCAAAATCGCATCAGGATAAATTTATAAAAGAGGCAATGTATAAAGTAGGTAGTGCGCTGGCTTTCAGTCTGGCATCAATACTTAGCAAACAAAAGAATCTTCAGCTGACCGAAATATCGAATAAATCGAGAGCCGAAAAGATTTATCTTAATTTCATGGATCTCATTACCAAATTCCATAAAAAGGAGCGTATGATTAGTTTTTATGCCGATAAACTCGCGATTACACCGAAATATCTGACAACCATAGTCAAGCAGGTTAGTCATAAATCGGCCGCAGAATGGATTGATGAGTTTGTGATTCTCGAGGCTAAGAATCTGATCAAATACTCCGATATGAGTATTCAGGAGATTAGTTATGAACTGAACTTCCCTACCCAATCTTTTTTCGGCAAATACTTTAAACATCATACCGGAACTACTCCGGGAAGTTACAGAAAGCAAGAGGATATTCCATCCGAAAAACCCTCTGAATAGTGTACTTTGATATGAATGATTACCCTGCAAGCTTTTATTTCTATTCAACAGAAGAATAACCTATCGGATTAATTCTAAATTAGCCGCTAAAATTCTAAACTTATAAATAAACGATAATGAAAAAGACTACATTTCTGGCCGTAACAATGTGCATATCAGCATTGACAACGCAGGCTCAGGAGTTTAACAAGACTACCAGGGATAAAGAACTGGATAGCACACTTTGTGAAGTATTTGTAAAAGATCAGTTTGCAAGAATTGGATTACGGAAAGCCATAAAAGAGAATAATGTGGATAGTATTATTCATTATAATACGATGATGCAAACGGCCGATGAAGAGAATCAGCGTATCGTCTTTAATCTTCTCGATGAAACAGGATGGCCTGAGGATTTATCTAATGATGCCAATAAGGCTATCTTTCTGGTGATTGATCATTCTGATATAGAGTCACAAAAGAAATATCTGAACCTTGTGAAGCTGCAATCTGAAAATGGTGTTATCAGCAAGAGTTATTATCCGACTCTTTTAGACCGCGTTTTAATGAAAGAGAATCAAAGGCAGGTATATGGTACTCAGACTCATATTAAGATGAATAAAGAAGAAAAGATATTGTATGTATGGCCAGTGGTTAATGCGGAAAATATCGATTCTTTGCGAAATACAGTTGATCTGCTTCCTTTGGCTGAATATATGGAAGTCATGAAAGAGGTTATAGGTTGTGAAGTTATCTTTGACAACAGTCTGAATCCTGAAGATATAAAAGGAAAATCAAACGAATAATCGTTGATTATAACACAAAAAAAATTCCCCGAAGCGAGCAATTCACTTCGGGGAATTTTGGTTTATAGAGTTCGTGTATTACTCAACCTGCTGATAAGAGTCAGGTATGTATTCGAACTGTCCTTTACCTGTTACAAGATACTGGATAGTAAATACACCTGCCGATGCTGCTGAGTTGTAAGTATCGTAAGTGATAGTTACTGTTACATCAATACCATCGATAGGAGCCATATCTGCATGGTAGTATTTCAGTGAATAAACGAAGATACCGCTTTGAGCATGTTCTGCAATGGTATGTTCAACTTCTTCATCTGTCATGCTTGAATATGGTGAGTATTGTTTCCATTTTGCCGGAGTGATATCTACATTACCATAATAAGCCGAGCTACCATAATAGAATTCTGCTGTACCATAAGAGTCGATGTATTCATCACCCATGTTTACTTTCACAGAGTCTACAGTTACCTGCATGAACTCTTTCGAGTAAGCATCACCTTTCTTCAGTCTGATGATGATACTTGGGTCGTAGTTCCAAACTTTACCATTGAATACAAACTGATCTGTTTTGGTTTCGATGAAATCATTTTTAGTCCAGTTTCCATTATCGAAAGTATACTCAACTGCATTCAGTGTTGTTACGCTGTTGCTTGTATAGTAATAAGCCACAGTTTTAACATCGCCGTTTTGTGCATACGGATAAGTCAGTTTCAGGTATTGTGGAATGTAATTATCAGGATCATAAGATGATGAGAAGCTGTTAGATGAGATTCCCATAGACGAATAATCGGCTGGATTTACAATTGATGCATCAGTTGCTACTGCCCATGAGCTACCATTATAAGTGTAAAGAGCGAATTGTTTTTCAGTTACTGCCGCGCGTGTCATAGCTGCTCTTGATTCAGGAGTAGAAGCATCTTCTACAGAAAGAACCATAGTGTTTACATACTTACCGCTGCTTGTACCTACTGCATAACCTTTTACAACTACTTTCTTACCGTTCAATTCTGTATCAACAGTTCCGGCAATTGGATAAGCCAATGAACCTTGTGCAGTTAATGCATCATCAAGAATAATGTTATAGTAGTTACCACTGATAGTCAGAGTACCCGAATAAGTTACTAAACGACAGAATGGAGCTACAATATAATCATCAAGTTCTGTATCGGTCATTACTGCTGCAGTTGGGTAAGTAACTGTTCCCGATTCTGTAAGCTGAGTGATTTCGGCTGTTGCACTATACTGTTTCAAACCAGCATACTTAGTTACAGCACCCGATACTCTTACGCTGCTACCTACAGCATAGCTTGATGTAGCATTAAGATATACAAGGATAGAACCTGTACCATCATTAAGAAGGAAACCGCGTGCATATTCTGCTACGATCTGACCTTGTACTGTATAATCGCCTACTTCAGCAAGAGCTACCACACCAATAGAAGTTGGAGCAGTTCCGTCTACTTCACTGATTGATGTAACCATTGTGTTAAAGTACTTACCGCTTGATACACCTACGCTATAACCTTTAATTGTTACTTCCTTACCATTAAGTTCAGGAGAAACAACGCCTGGCGAAGGGTATGCAATGCTACCGATTGCAGTAGTTGCACCTTCTATAGCAATGTTGTAATAGTTACCGCTGATACTAAGTGTACCTGTATATTCTACATACTGAAGCGGAGCGTTGCTTGAATTGGCAACATAAGCATCCATATCGGCAGCCGACATTACTTTAGCAGTAGTTGGGTATTCGAATGTTTCTGAAGCACTTTCGCGTGTTACTTCAAGACCAGCCTGACCGAACTGTTTCGCACCACTATAAACTGTAGTTGTACCTTTAACAATTACCACATCACCAAGTGAAAGGTTAGTTGCTGCATTCTGATAAACAAGAATTGTACCTGTTCCATCAGTCAGAAGGAAACCACGTGCATACGCAGCGGCTACAGTACCTTTACAAGTATATTCTCCGTTAGGGCCATCGATAACATCTGAAATCTTATTGTATGAAGCACCCGGTTCTTCACCACCCGAAGATGGATCGGTTGAAGAGTAGTTATATTCTACCACAACATATTCACCCGAAGAAGCATCGGCTACAGCATTTCTCAGGATACGTGGCAAGTAAAGACTTGCTGGTTTCGATGGAGAGAAATAGTTTACACCGCTTTCATCCCACACACCTTCATAGTCGGCATTAGTTACTACATAAGTTGCAGCATCTTCTATATCGCCAAGGTAACCTGGTGCATCAGTCTGATCCTGGTATGTAACTTTAATAGATGAACCTTCATCTGCAGTATACCAGCGTGCTGAAAGAAATGCAGGAATATATTCTTTTGCAGTGATAACATCGGTTAAGCAACCTTTTGAGGCAATAGCACTAAGTTGTCCGGCAACTCCGGCAGCTTCAGCCAACGCTTTGTTGGTAGAGTTGTTTGCTATGGTAGCATAATCATCAGGAGTCAGCGTATAGCTGATATTCAAAACCTCAGTAGGACGCGTATTGTCGAACAGCCCGTCGAAGTTTTTCTCGTTATAGTTACAGCCGGTTAATGCGATTAAAGCGGCTGAAAACGGTATTAATATATTTTTTTTCTTCATAATAACTTATTCATTAAATCATTAAAAACCAATTTTCAGACGGATGTTGAATGTGCGGCCAAAACCATAGAAAACATTGTAAGCAGTCTGCCAGTCATGTTTGCTGCCATCCATCGCATCGGTGATGTAAGTCTGATTGAACACGTTGTTTACATTACCTGAAATTGTTGCATTTACTTTACCGAAATCAAAACGGTAATATGCGTTCAGGTCAAAAGTACTTGCTGTAGGAATACGCCATGGTGTTTCAAAGTTTTTCACACCATTCAGAATCATATCGCTTGAACTTAACTGCCAGTCTGCATAGTTACGAGAGTAAAGGTTCCAGTCAATACCCAGACCCAATGATTTAGTAACGCGTGCATTCAGACCTAAAGCGGCTGTAAGCTGTGCAGAACCACCCTCTTTTACACCATTCAGATTCAATGTCATAGTAGATGGAGTGATATTGTTTGCTTCAGCAGGCACGATTACAGTATATTCTCTGCCATCTTCTGCAGTAATGTTTGCATTACCGATGAACTGACCTTCTACTGTAAATTGTCCTGTTGCATTGTTATCCCAGTACCAGTCTCCGATAGAGAACATACCAGTTACATCTAACCAGTAAAGTGGTTTCACAACAAAGTCAAGTTCAATACCTTTGTGTACAGAGTTAACTCCCTGCATATTGATTACTGCACGTGTATCAGCAATATTCTGAGCAGGATTGTAAGGTGCATTCAAACTGCCTTCGTAGTAAGTAACAGTTGTAGAACGTGCCATTGTTTTGTCTTTCCACTTTGTATAGTAAGCATTGATATTAGCAGAGAAATAGTTAGAACGGAAGCCATAACCCAATTCTACCGAGAAGATTTTCTCATTTACTGCTTTATGATTTAATGCATTACTTGTAGTAGCATTCAGGAATACACCACCCGAGAAGAAAGGTGCACGGCTGATGTGACCAATATTAGCAAATACATTATGATGTTCAGTGATATTATAGTTAATACCCCCTTTTGCCGACCAACCTATGAAGTTTGCATTCTTTGACTTCGCATGTTCTTTGTCATAATAGAAACGGTCATAACGCCAGTAAGTATTGTTTGATACTGAAGCTGCAACAAAGGCGCTAAGTTTTTCTTTGTTATATTCTACCTGACCGAAAAGTCCTTCTGAAACGATGAAACCATCATAATCGCGGTAAACAACATCACCTACCTGAAGCTTTTGATTGATAAACGCACTACCAGCAGCTGCAGCTGAGTTGTTTGCAGCCAATACAGATCTGCGTGAAGATGAATCTACGAAGAAATCACCACCATAAAGATCTACGATTTCATTGGTATGTGTACCTTTATAATAACGAACATCAATACCACCATAGATATCGAAATCGCTGATTTTAGTTGTATAAGTAGAAAGTAAACCGTACCAGTTATGGAAGTTCTTAGACTTCGACATAGCCATTACAGAACCTTCTTCGCTGGCTTCATTC
Organism: uncultured Bacteroides sp.; assembly: GCA_947074195.1. Classification (GTDB taxonomy): domain Bacteria; phylum Bacteroidota; class Bacteroidia; order Bacteroidales; family Bacteroidaceae; genus Bacteroides. The sequence goes on along the minus strand of CAMTOS010000006.1, from coordinate 22,397 downwards.
AAAGCGTAAATGTCTTCGTAAGCGAATGTACCGTCTGAGTTACGGAAAGTCATGTTCAATACACCATTGCTGCTACCATACCAGTTGTTACGGTCTGCAGATGTCAAACCCTGACCACTGTAACCAAAACCACGACCGATAGAAGCATAAAGTGCAGTACTTAAACTTGACTTTTGATTGATCTGCCACAAGTGATTCAAAGAAAGCTGAGGTTTGTTGTATTCATTGCGCTGAGAAGTTTTGCGCTGTCCGTCAGGACCAAAGCCATAAGTAGGATTGTAACGATAAGCACTTCTGCCATTCATATACTTCTTACCATATTCCTGCCATCCTTCAATGGTTAAACCATCATTACGGTTACGCTGATTGTGCCATTGAGGTGCAGCGAAACCAGTGAAAGACAACTGATGATTATCGTTAATCTGTTTAGAGATGTTTACAAACCAGTTGTAACCTTCGAAATCAGTACCCTGAATATAGCCATCGCCCCAGGTTTTACCACCTAACAAAGATAAAGCCCAACCCGATTTAGATAAACCAGTTGATACATTGAAAAGAATTTTATTGTAACCATCATTACCCATTGCATAAGAAACCGATCCGCCTTTCTGGGTATCGATAGAACGGGTAATAATGTTGATTGATCCACCTACAGAAGGAGAAGACACTTTAGCAGCACCAAGACCGCGCTGTACCTGCATTGAACGGGTTACGTCAGAAAGACCTGCCCAGTTACTCCAGTATACACCACCCCATTCCATGTCGTTCATCGGAACACCGTTAATCATTACGGCTACGTTTTCCGATTTAAAACCACGAACGGTAATCTTTGAGTCACCATAACCACCACCTTGTTTTGTGGCATACACACCCGGAGTAGATTTAAGAACTTCAGGAAATTCCTGTGTACCTAACTTTTCTTCGATAAATGCCGGTGTTAGTGTCGATACAGCTACCGGAGTTTTGCGTGCAACTGCAACAGAAGAAGTGATAGTAACATCACTTAAAGCAAATGCATCGGGCTCAAGATTAATAACACCTAAATTTACATTACCTTTTTGTGTAATCTTTTTTGAGTAATCTTTGTAACCCAAATATTTGATTACCAAAGTCTCGTTTGGCCCAACATTTTGTGTGAAATACCCGTCGATGTCTGTCACACTACCTTGTGTTGTACCTAAAACCGTTACGGCAGCACCAATCAATGGCTCGCCCGTTTCGGAATCAACAACCTGACCTTTCACTACAGATTGCGCATATATTGCAGAAGAACTGCAAACAAGTAAAATGGCAACCATCATGAAATGAATGAGATGTCTTTTCATAATTTCTCTAAATTAATTAATACTGTATATAGTTTCTGGTACAAAAGTAATTAATATGCTTTAATCCTCAGTTACAATAATATGCCTATTTTTAAGGCTGGTAAAGATTTTCTCACACAACAAAACAAAAAAAGCCCCGCATCGAAATGCAGGGCTTCGTAAAAAATGCTTTCTGAATTATAATTTTTCAGTAATAACTTTCAGTTATAATTAAATTCTAATCTAACCATTTAGATAATAATGAAATTATCAAAAAGCAGTATAAAGATTAGTCATTCATTAATTTTCTGTAACGAACACGTTTTGGTTCAATATTACCCATACGCTTCATCTTGTTTTCTTCATATTCAGAGTACGAACCTTCGAAGAAGAACACGTTAGAGTCACCTTCGAATGCAAGAATATGTGTACAGATACGGTCAAGGAACCAGCGGTCGTGCGAGATTACAACTGCACATCCGGCAAAATCTTCAAGACCCTCTTCGAGTGCACGAAGTGTGTTTACGTCAATATCATTGGTAGGCTCATCGAGAAGCAATACGTTACCTTCTTCTTTCAGTGCCATAGCAAGATGCAAACGGTTACGCTCACCACCCGAAAGTACGCCACAAAGTTTCTCCTGATCGCCACCTGCAAAATTGAATCGTGACAGGTAAGCACGTGTATTGATATCGCGTCCACCCATACGCATCAGTTCATTACCTCCCGATACTACCTGATAAACAGATTTTTCAGGATCGATATCTTTATGCTGCTGGTCAACGTATGATACTTTTACAGTTTCACCAACTTCGAATTCACCCTTATCGGCATTTTCCAAGCCCATGATCAAACGGAACAAAGTTGTTTTACCGGCACCATTAGGACCGATTACACCAACGATACCATTTGGAGGAAGCATAAAGTTAAGATCATCGAAAAGAAGCTTATCGCCAAATGCTTTAGCCACATGAACCGATTCGATAACTTTATTACCCAAACGCGGACCGTTAGGAATAAAGATTTCGAGTTTTTCTTCTTTCTCTTTCACATCTTCGTTCATCAGTTTATCGTATGAATTAAGACGTGCCTTACCTTTGGCCTGACGTGCTTTAGGAGCCATACGAACCCAATCCAACTCGCGTTCCAGAGTTTTACGACGTTTGCTGGCAGTTTTTTCTTCCTGTTCCATACGCTTCGTTTTCTGTTCAAGCCAGCTGGTATAGTTACCCTTCCATGGAATACCTTCGCCACGGTCAAGTTCAAGGATCCATCCTGCTACATGGTCAAGGAAGTAACGGTCGTGGGTTACGGCAATTACTGTACCTTCATATTGCTGTAAGTGCTGTTCCAGCCAGTCGATTGATTCGGCATCAAGGTGGTTGGTAGGCTCATCGAGCAACAAGACATCAGGTTTCTGAAGTAACAGGCGGCAAAGAGCCACACGGCGGCGCTCACCTCCTGAAAGGTATTTCACTTCCTGATCTTCCGGCGGACAACGAAGCGCATCCATAGCACGCTCAAGTTTGCTGTCAAGGTTCCATGCATCGGTTGCATCGATAATATCCTGTAGTTCACCCTGACGAGCAAAAAGCTTATCCATTTTGTCAGGATCTTCATAATACTCGGGTAAACCAAATTTCTGATTGATTTCTTCGTATTCGTTCAGTGCATCAACAATTGGCTGAACACCTTCCATTACGATTTCCTTCACGGTTTTTGTTTCATCAAGATGTGGTTCCTGTGCCAGATAACCTACAGAATAACCCGGTGAAAACACAACTTCTCCCTGATAGGATTTTTCTAAGCCGGCGATAATCTTTAGTAAGGTCGATTTACCTGAACCATTCAAACCAATAATACCAATCTTTGCTCCATAAAAGAAAGAAAGGTAAATGTTCTTCAATACTTGCTTGTTCTGATAGGATTTGCTTACCCCTACCATCGAAAAAATAATTTTCTTATCGTCTACTGTTGCCATATTAAAATTTTGATCTTTAAATATAATCAGCTACAAAATTACACTATAATTTCCACATTCTTATACAACTATATAAAAATGTGGAAATCCAAAAAGATTACTTAGCATTTATGTTAAGAAGAATCTTTATTTTATTAAATCAGGAACAGAATTTTAATTTGTACCCCAGAACGCATTTATATCTTCGGCTATAAATAACCAATATAGAAGCAGCGCTGCAAGTATGATGACAGCAATTATCGTTAGAACCTTTCTTTGTTTCATAATAAAGTTATTTTTATCGTTTAATCTTTAACAAGTTTATACTTATTAATGTTTATCAGATTTCTTCTTTAATTGCAGAAAGAAAATCCCGGATACATTAAAGCCTGTCGGGCGGACAAAGATTATGATTTGCAGATAATATATCGGCCTGACTGTGAATGAAATCTACGTCATTCGTTACAAGAACGTATCCTTTTTTCAGACACAAATGCTCAATGATTTTATCATTATAATCTATCTCATCGACCACCAGAAGTTCCAGAACATCTTTCGGATTCAGCACTTCACCATCGAGTGAAACACATTTCAGAATTACATTAACAAGATCGTACGATTCTTTCACTTTATCCTGACCATCAATTGTATTGCGATACATTTTAAAAGTCACATCTGCATTCGGACTCATACTTTGCATCAGATTATACTCTATTCTGAGAATACGGTTAATGAATTCCGAAAGAACAGTATTATCAATATACATTCTGATTTGACGATTTACCAGATACTTATATACTTTTGAATAAGCAATGGATGACCAGTCGGCTTTCTGTGTATAAAACAAATCGAGAAGTACATTGGTGTCGAAGAAAAAACTTTTATCCGTCAATTCTCCGAGTCTGTAGGTATCATATCTCTGCATCATGGTTTAATCCTCCATTTCTTTATTGGTATGATGGTCTATTTTCTCTTTGTGCGCATAATATCGTGATGAACCTTTCATTATCTTATCCCATAATGGCTCAAAATCTTTATGCAAACCAATTGCTTTTACCGATGAATGTAAACGTTCTGCATCATAAGTTTCGAATAATTTCCCGACTGCAGACACCAGAAATGCAGTTATCAGAATTTCGATACCATCGAAAGAGAGAACTACAACCGATCCATCTTCTAATTCTTTTTTTACATGATTATAAATAATATTACCATCTTCCATATCGATACAATAGGGACTGTGAATGGTATTTTTTACATCGATGTTCGTTGTTTTCATATTTAAAATATTGTTTTTCCGAGAATGATTAACACGATTGATATCACTGATGACACGCCTAAAATAAGAGCCAGATACGACTCCCTTTTAGTAAATATTGTCAATACTTTGCCTCCACTCTTCTTAAAGCTTAAAGAAAATGTTCTCAAACCATTGCCTGAAACCTGCCTTCTGGCCTTGATAAAAAAGCCTATTCCGATAAAGTAAAAGACAGATGTAATAAAGAATAACATCAACCCTCCGGCATATAGTAGCCACAGACAATAACAAGCAGCTACTATAGATATAATACGATAAAGCCATAATTGTTTTTGCGGATAAGAATTCAGTTCTTGTTTTGCGAAACTAAGTTTGATCAGATAAAAAGCACAAAACGCATAAGCGGGTACAATGAGAACGCCTTCTACAACTACCGCTGCATAGAATACCGACTTGGCAAGAAGCACCAAAAGAAAGAATATTTGCATAGCAATCGTAGAAAAAAGCAGTGAGTATATGGGCACATCGCGTTTACTTACACGCTGAAAGAAACGGGGAAAAATATTAAGTTGTGCGGCTGTAAAAGGTACCTGGGCACAAATGAGTGTCCATGCTATCCATCCACCAATGACAGCCAGAATAATACTTATAATAATAAAAGTATAAGCCCAGTCACCAATGGCAATCTTTAGTATATAGGCTACTGAAGGATCTTTTAAATGTGAGAGTTCATGCTGAGGAAGAATACCAAACGCAAAAATGGTTACAATCATCCAGATAAGAAGTGAACAGAAAAAGCCGATAATGCCTGCTTTTCCCACATCTTTTATTCGTTTGGCACGGGCCGACATGACAATGGCTCCTTCTATACCAATGAAACACCACAAAGTTATAAGCATGGTATTTTTAACCTGACTACCCACAGAACCTAAATGCCCCATTTTGCCCCAGAAGTCGAAATGCATTTGCCCGGGTTTAATACAGACAATGAGTGCAACGACGACAAATAAAAGGGTGGCAAACTTAATAACTGTGACGGCTGCATTTAATATGGTAGCCGATTTTACACCGAATGAGACGATGGCATACATCATCCAGATAAAAAAACTACCTAAAAGAACAGTGGGCCAGCTATGCTTTAAAAGGATGGGAAAGAATTCACCGAATGAATCGTTCAGCATAATGGCAAACACCACATTACCAAAGGCTACACACAGCCAGTAGCCCCATGCAATATTAAAACCGATATAATTCCCAAAACCTTCTTTGGCATATTGATAAATACCCTGATAGAGATCCGGACGAATTACAACAAGCCGGTTGAAAGTCAGTACAATGGTTAGTACCCCAATCGTTGTAATGACCCATGTGATAAGAATAGCGCCTAATCCGGCATCAGCAGAAATTATTTTGGGGATATTGAAAATACCCCCACCCATTATGGCGCCAAAAACAATTGCTGTTAATCCGCCAAGACCTATTTTTCTGTTTTCATCGTTCATCAGAGTGACTTCGTCTGTTTAAGAAACAAATTGACACTTAATTAGTTTCTGAAAATACAGAACAATCGTTCTCATTGGGGAGTCCTTGTACTATGAGACTTCATATCAGTTCTTTTGCAATAAACCTGACATAAAATTATTCTTTTCGCCATTTTAATTTACTTTTGCACGGAATATTTATCACAATACCAATATTATGAAACTTATTAACGACGCAATAGCCGAAATAGTTATTGAATATTATAGTAAATATCCTCAAATGAGAGAGGATATATTGCATACACAGGAGGTTGTAACTTTTACTCGCCTGATTGCTGTAAACGAAGGGTTAGATGAACACCAGACTGCATTAATGGAGGCTGCAGCATGGTTGCACGATATAGGTTGTCCGGAGGCAAAAATTGAATGTGGCAATTCCTTACCGGCAAACCAACAAAGAGTGGGACGAATTGTGACTAACGATTTGTTGCAAAACGTCTCGGGTTTAACTGCCGAAGAAAAAACATGGCTGGCTGATGTAGTAGGAACACATCATCAGCATCAGTCGGCCATTGATTTACATTTTGAGCCATTATTCGAAGCTGACCTCATTGTGAACCTGCTTTCGGGCTACTATAGCATGGATAAAGCAGCTCATTTCTATGACAAAATGATGCTTACTGAAAGCGGAAAGAGACTGTTCAAAGTGTTGATAAAATAAACAAATAAAAGAATGCATACATTTCTCGAAATCAAAAATGGTATAACACGCCATCCGGCTTACCGAATGGCCGAAGCTGTGAGTTTGAAGATTAATAAAGGTGAACAGGTTGCTTTTGTAGGAGATAATGCAGCAGGCAAGAGCAGGCTGATTGATATTCTTACAGGCAGATGGCCTTTAACGGAAGATGTACTGCACTACAATTTTAGAAATAAAACGTCATCGCTGCTCAGCGATAATATCAAATATATTTCTTTCCGGGACTCTTATGGCGATAGCGATATGAGCTTCTATCAGCAACGATGGAATTCTACCGCGATGGATGATACTCCATTGGTAAGTGAACTTATTCCCGTTATTGAGAATGAAGAGTTGAAAGATAAATTATTTACGATTTTTGGTTTATCTGAATTAATGGATAAACCAATCATTACGCTTTCCAGCGGTGAGTTAAGAAAGTTTCAGCTTACAAAAGCACTGCTCAGTCATCCTGAATTACTGATTCTCGATAATCCGTTTATCGGTCTTGATGCCCCAACCCGTGATTTATTGCATCATTTACTGAAAGATATAATTGATGAATTCAATATTCAGATCTTTCTTATTCTTGCTAAATCAGATGATATCCCGGAGTTTATCACGCATATTATTCCCGTAGCAAAGCTCCGGAATGAAGAGAAAATAAAACGGGAAGAGTTCAGTCAGAACTTCGCTATTAATTCAGGGACGTTGTTGAGTGAACAAAAAAAGAAGATGATTGGTGAACTACCGGCTAAAATGGCATCTTCATTGTCGAATGAAATTGTAAAGCTAAACCAGGTTTGCATTAAATATGGTGACCGTACTATTCTGAAAGCACTCGACTGGGTGATTAATAGTGGCGAGAAATGGGCATTAAGCGGCGAAAACGGAGCAGGCAAATCGACTTTATTAAGTCTGGTTTGTGCCGATAATCCTCAAAGTTATGCGTGTGACATCGAACTTTTCGGCCGCAAACGTGGTACAGGTGAAAGTATTTGGGATATAAAACGGGAAATTGGATATGTGAGCCCCGAAATGCACCGTTCATATAAAAAGAATATCCCGGCCATTGAAATAGTAGCCAGCGGACTATATGATACTGTAGGTCTTTACCGGACCATGAAAGAAGAGGACCGTGATAAATGTCTGCTATGGATGAAAGTATTCGGAATCGATAGCCTGGCCGATAAACTCTTTTTGCAACTATCCAGTGGCGAACAGCGTATGGTGCTCCTGGCGCGTGCTTTTGTAAAAGATCCGTCTCTGCTGATATTGGACGAACCTTTCCATGGGTTGGACCTGAAGAATCGAAAAATGGTAAAAGAAATTATTGAGGAGTTTTGTAAAAGAGAGAATAAAACACTGATCATGATAACCCATTATGAGGAAGAATTGCCTCGATGTATCACAAACCGGTTACATCTTACTAAAAACCAATAATTAACTTTATACCGCCCTTCCGGCATACCCTGAGCAACTTTTAAGTTTCTCCGGGTATCTTTTGTTATATTACCCGTTATCATTTCATGTATTTCTTTTACCATTCATGTAACAATCAGAAAAGTAAAAGTAACATGGCATAAAGCCTTACCACCGATATTTTTGTAATTTTGTTTCAACGTGTTCAACCCAAAGGGACACATCTGTTACCTTAATTTAAAACCTATTATTTATGAAAACAAAATTACTCTCTTTTCTATTTGCCTCATTATGTATAACTACAAATGCTTTTGCTGATGACTTTATTGTAGCTGATTTTGAGAACAATAATATCGGAGATTCTTATGATGTACATGCATGGAGCCCTGAAGACGGAAGCGCAACAGTAGCGGTTGACCCGGTTAATGCAAATAATAAAACTGTAAATGTTATTGCCAGCAACTGGGATGCAATGCTGAAACTAAATGTAACACTTCCCGCAGGCAAGACTCTTGCAGATTTTACCACATTTGCTTTTGACATTTTTATTCCTACAAATGCGGCCGATGAAGGTGCAAACTGGAAACAAATATCTATTTATTTAGATGGTGAAAAAGTTTATGCAGATGACGGATATCCTTTTATTTGCGATTTAAATACATGGACTACTAAAACTTATGCGCTATCAGATCTGACTCTATCTACTGAGAATCTTTCGAAAACTTCTTTTACACTTGCTTTCGGACTTTCATCTAATACGGCAGATTATCATGTAGATAATGTAAAATTCTCAAGCCCGGGCGAAGTGTCAGAAGACGGATATCTGACTATTGATGACTTCGAAGATAAAACTATAGGTGATATTTATGCAACTAAATCATGGTCACCGGGTGACGCAACCGCTACAGTAACAGCCGATCCTGTAGATGCTGAAAATAAAGTTATAAACATGGTTACTTCCAACTGGGATGCTGCTGTTATTTTTGATGTAATTCTTCCCGAAGGTACTACACTTGGTAGTTGTGAATCACTGTCATTCGATTTATACAATACGCCTTCACAAGAATGGGCAGAGTTTTCAAAGGTTCAGGTGTATATTGACGGAGATAAAATATTCCAGGATGATACCGAAGAACCAACATCTCCTTTCAATACATGGACCAATAAGACTTATCCAATGAGTGTTATGACAATGACTGATGCACAGAAAGCGAAATCTGTCTTTGCTATGGCTGTAGGTATCAGCATTGGTACAGGTAATTACTATATGGATAATATTAAATTGAAAACAGAGACCACTGGCGATGGTGGTGATACAGGTATTATCGATTTGAATAAAGTTATGAATGTTTATGTTGATGGTGATATGCTTTACCTGAACGGTGCAGCATCGAACATTGAAATTTATGACGTCAAAGGTTATACCTGGCTAAGTGTTAAAAACGCGGAAACTATAAATATGTCATCACTTGAAAAAGGTATTTACATTGTGAAATTTACGGTCGAACACAAAACATTTATGAAAAAGATCGTAAGGTAGGTTAATGTGATTTTTTGTAAGGAGGCAATCGATAATGATTGCCTCTTTTTTTATTTAGCAAATGTCCTCAGAAAAAATACCCAATAAAAAAAGTAACATTTTCTTTGCGATTTAAAACAGAGTGCATATATTTGCCCCATATTTAAAAGAAATTGTAAGCAATGAAAACAATGTTAGTAAATACAATGTGGTGGTGGCACCTTTTACAACTCAAAGAGTCGTAAGAGAGTCAGACCCGTGTATATACTAGTATAAGATATATTGAAAGGTTCTGTCGCACTTGCGGCAGAACCTTTTTCTTTTTTAATCGATTAGTTAATTTTTTAATATATAAACTCTATGATGGATAGTTATCAGGTTGACCAGAATGGTTATTATGGAATGTTTGGTGGTGCTTACATTCCCGAAATACTTCACAAATGCGTAGAAGAACTTACGGTGAAGTATCTGGAAGTGATCAACGACGAAAGTTTTCAAAAGGAATATCACCAGCTTTTGCGCGATTATGTAGGTCGCCCCTCTCCTCTTTTCTTAGCCAATCGCTTATCGGCGAAATATGGCTGTAAGATTTATCTGAAACGTGAGGATCTGAATCATACCGGCGCACATAAGATTAACAATACTATCGGCCAGATTCTTCTTGCCCGCAGAATGGGTAAAACAAGAATTATTGCCGAAACAGGTGCCGGTCAGCACGGTGTGGCTACAGCTACAGTTTGTGCACTGATGAACATGGAGTGCATCGTCTATATGGGCAAAACCGATGTAGAACGCCAGCACATCAATGTAGAGAAAATGAAGATGCTCGGCGCTACGGTTGTTCCGGTGACATCGGGTAATATGACGCTGAAAGATGCAACAAACGAGGCTATCCGTGACTGGTGTTGCAATCCATCGAACACTTATTATATCATCGGCTCAACAGTTGGCCCACATCCTTATCCCGATATGGTGGCGCGTTTGCAGTCTGTTATCAGCGAAGAAATCAAAAAGCAGCTTCAGGAAAAAGAGAACCGTGACTATCCCGATTATCTTATTGCCTGTGTTGGCGGTGGCAGTAATGCGGCAGGGACTATCTATCATTTCCTTGATGATAAAAGAGTGAAGATTGTGCTTGCAGAAGCTGGTGGCAAAGGAATTGAAACCGGAATGACGGCAGCAACTATCCAACTGGGCAAGATGGGGATCATCCATGGCTCTTGCACGTTTGTGATGCAGAATGAAGACGGACAAATTGAAGAGCCCTACTCTATTTCTGCCGGACTCGACTATCCGGGTATTGGTCCGATGCATGCGCATCTGGCAAAAGAGAAACGTGCCGAAATCTTTGCAGTGAATGATGATGAAGCCATCAAAGCGGCTTACGAGCTTACCCGTCTGGAAGGCATCATCCCTGCCCTGGAATCGGCTCATGCCATCGGTGTGTTGAGTCAACTGAAATTCAAACCTGAAGATGTTGTGGTACTAACCGTTTCGGGCCGTGGCGATAAAGATATAGAGACTTACCTTGATTATAGAATCGATGGTAAATCGCTTTTGGAAGATAATACTTTGATGACTCTGTAAATATATAATCGAATGAAAACTTATAATTATAAAACTCACAGCCAACAAATGATTGGCGATTTACATACTCCTGTAAGCATTTACCTGAAAGTTCGCGATATGTATCCGCAGTCCGCACTGATGGAAAGTTCGGACTACCATGCAGGAGAAAACTCAATGTCGTACATCGCACTTTGCCCGCTGGCAAGCATTGGTGTGAACGATGGAAAAGTAACCAAAACATTCCCCGATGGCAGTCGCGATGTGCAGCCACTTGATAAATCACTTACTGTAGAGAAAGCTATAGATGATTTCATCAACTGTTTTAAAGTAGAAGGCAAAGACAAGAATGTTTGCGGACTTTACGGTTATACGACTTTCAATTCTGTGAAATACTTTGAGAATATCAAAATCAAAGAGAGTCACGATGAAGAAAATGATGCACCCGATATTCTTTACATCCTCTATAAATATATCATCGTATTCGACCATTTCAGAAATGAACTGACACTTGTCGAAATGCTGGCCGATAACGAACAAAACACACTCGATGAACTGGAATCGGTGATTGAGAACAGAAACTTTGCATCGTACAACTTCGAGCTGACCGGACCGGTGACCAGCACCATTACCGATGAACAGCACAAAGCCAATGTGCGCAAAGGAATCTCGCACTGTTTGCGTGGTGATGTCTTCCAGATTGTACTTTCCAGAAGATTCATCCAGCCCTTCATCGGCGATGATTTCAAAGTCTATCGTGCTCTGCGCAGCGTAAACCCATCGCCTTACTTGTTTTATTTCGATTTCGGAGGTTATCGCATCTTCGGTTCTTCACCCGAAACTCACTGCAAAATCGAAGACCGCAAAGCCTATATCGATCCGATTGCCGGTACAACACGCCGCACGGGTGATACCGTAAAAGACCGCGAACTGACTGACGCACTTCTTGCCGACCCGAAAGAGAATGCAGAACATGTGATGCTGGTTGATCTGGCCAGAAATGATTTAAGTCGCAATTGTCACGATGTACGTGTGGTGTTCTATAAAGAGCCACAATACTATAGTCACGTCATCCATTTGGTAAGTCGTGTCAGTGGTATCCTCAACGACAATGCCGATCCTATCAAGAGTTTTATCGATACCTTTCCGGCAGGTACGCTTAGTGGTGCACCAAAAGTACGCGCCATGCAGCTAATCAGCGAAATAGAACCACACAACCGTGGTGCTTATGGTGGTTGCATCGGGTTCATCGGATTGAACGGTGATCTGAATCAGGCCATTACCATCCGTACATTTGTGAGCCGCAACAACGAACTCTGGTTCCAGGCCGGCGGCGGCATTGTGGCACACAGTGTAGAAGAAAACGAATTGCAGGAAGTCAACAATAAGCTTGGCGCCCTCAAGAAAGCAATTGATCTGGCAGTAACCTTAAAAAACTAAAGCGATGAAAATACTATTATTAGATAACTACGATTCATTTACCTACAACCTTTTGCATTTAGTAAAAGAGTTGGGTGCAACAGATGTTACGGTAATCCGCAACGATCAGATCGATCTGGATGACGTGGAACAATATGATAAGATTATTCTTTCTCCCGGTCCGGGTATTCCTTCAGAAGCAGGTTTGCTATTACCGGTAATTAAAAGATATGCTCCTACGAAAAAGATTCTTGGTGTTTGCCTGGGGCATCAGGCCATTGGCGAAGCATTTGGCGGACAACTTACCAACCTGACCGAAGTATTTCACGGCATACAGTCGCAGATTAAAATCCTTGATCATTCGGTATTGTTCAAAGGATTGAACAATGAAATCCTGGTAGGCAGATACCATTCATGGGTAGTCAGCAAAGAAGCTTTCCCCGATTGTCTGGAGATTACAGCCGAAAGTGCCGAAGGACAAATCATGGCACTTCGCCATCGTACTTACGAAGTATACGGCATCCAGTTCCATCCCGAATCGGTGCTGACTCCAAAAGGAAAAACCATACTTGAGAACTTTCTCAAATTATAAATTAAATGAATCAACAAGATGAAAAATATACTCTACAAACTCTTTGAACATCAATACCTGAATCGTGATGAAGCAGCCACTATATTGCTGAACATCGCCCAGGGCAAATATAACGATGCACAGATTGCCTCACTGATTACCGTGTTCCTGATGCGTAATATTTCAGTAGAAGAACTTTGCGGTTTCCGCGATGCCTTGCTCGAAATGAGAACTCCTGTTGCACTCGATGCCTACAAACCCATTGATATTGTAGGGACCGGTGGCGATGGCAAAAATACTTTCAATATATCTACTGCAGCCTGTTTTACCGTGGCCGGAGCAGGATATCCGGTAGTGAAACATGGCAATTACGGTGCCACTTCAGTAAGCGGTGCCAGTAATGTGATGGAAGAGCATGGCATTAAATTTACCAGTGACAACGATAAGCTATTGAAGTCGATGGAAGAATGCAACATTGCCTATCTTCATGCCCCACTCTTTAACCCTGCACTGAAAGCGGTTGCACCTGTTCGTAAAGCATTAGGAGTGCGCACTTTCTTCAACATGCTCGGTCCGCTGGTCAATCCTGTGCTGCCACACTATCAGCTTTTGGGCGTTTATAACCTGCCATTGCTGCGTCTTTACAACTATACCTATCAGGAGAGTCCTACACAATTTGCCGTAGTACACAGTCTCGATGGTTACGATGAAATATCGCTTACTGCCGATTTCAAAGTGGCTACCCGCGATAACGAAAAAATCTATACGCCCGAAGGTTTAGGCTTTAAAAGATTCAGTGAAGCCGATCTGGATGGTGGTAATACAGTGAAAGAAGCAGCAGTAATTTTCGATAATGTACTGAACAACAAAGGCACTGAAGCGCAAAAGAGCGTGGTCATGGTGAATGCAGCTTTTGCTATTCGTGTGATTCATCCCGAGAAGAGCATTGAAGAATGTATTGCCATTGCACGTCAGTCGCTCGAAAGCGGAGCTGCCCTGAATACCTTCAAAAAATACGTTGAACTCAATAGTTAATCTGCCATGAAGAAAGATATCCTCTCAGAAATCATCGCCAACAAACGGTTTGAGGTCGACCTGCAAAAACGAATGATTCCGTTTGAGCAACTTCAGGAAGGTGTAGAAGACTTGCCTCAGACACGTTCCATGAAAGCATCACTGGCTCAATCATCTACAGGCATTATCAGTGAGTTCAAACGCCGTTCGCCCTCTAAAGACTGGATTTTCAGAAATGCCAATGTCGATGAAGTCATTCCTGCCTATCAGAAAGCGGGTGCATCAGCCCTTTCTATTCTTACCGATGAGAAGTATTTTGGTGGCAGTATGCGCGATGTTCGTAATGCGCGCCCGTTAACTGATCTTCCGATTATCAGAAAAGACTTTATTATCGATGAGTATCAGATTTATCAGGCCAGAGTGATTGGTGCCGATGCTATACTTTTGATTGCAGCCGCCATCACCCGGGAGCAATGCCGATATCTGACAAATGTTGCTCATGAGTTAAACTTAGAAGTTCTGCTCGAAGTGCACCACGAAGACGAAATAGATTATACAACTACGGATGTAGATATGGTTGGCGTAAACAATCGCAATCTTGGAAGCTTCCATACCGATGTGGCCAACTCATTCCGGTTAGCCGAATTATTACCAAAAAATAAACTATTAGTTTCGGAAAGTGGATTGTCAAACCCTGAAACGGTATTACATTTGCAGAAAGCCGGATTCAAAGGCTTCCTGATGGGTGAAGCTTTTATGAAAACGCATCATCCCGGAGAAGCATTATCGGCTTTTATCGAAGAACTAAAATAAAAAAAGAATCTCTATGATAAATGACAAAATAATAAAAGTGTGCGGCATGTGCAACGGAGATAATATCAGAGAAATCGAAACATTGCCGGTAGATATGATCGGATTTATCTTCTATCATAAATCGCCACGCTTTGTTTTCGAAATGCCCGATTATCTACCCGGGAAGGCAAAACGTACAGGGGTATTTGTAAACGAAAAGAAGGAAACGATAGAGATGTATGCCGACCGTTTCGGCCTGGACTATATTCAGTTGCACGGACATGAATCGCCTGAGTATTGTCGTACGCTATCAAGAGCCGGATATAAAATTATCAAGGCTTTTCCCATTGCAAAAGCCAAAGATTTGCTTGAGGTAAAAAACTATGTAGATTATTGCGACTACTTTGTTTTCGATACAAAAACTGAGAAGTATGGCGGCTCAGGTAGTCAGTTCGACTGGAACATACTGAATCTGTACAACTGCTCTACTCCGTTTTTACTTAGTGGTGGCATCAATCCGTATAGTCCGAAAGCACTGAAAGCCTTTCATCATCCGGCCTTAATTGGTTACGACCTGAATAGTCGTTTCGAACTATCACCCGGAAAGAAAGACGTCCATCTTTTAAAATCCTTCTTAGATAAATTATATTAGAAATTAAACGTTATGAATAGAATAAATCAGCTGTTCGGCAGCACTAAAAATAACTTATTATCCATTTACTTTTGTGCCGGAGCACCTGAACTGGATAACACCTGCGAGGTGATTAAGACCCTTGAAAACAATGGTGTGGATATGATCGAGATTGGCATCCCTTTCAGTGATCCTATGGCCGATGGCATTGTGATTCAAAACGCAGCCACTACAGCACTGAGAAACGGCATGTCGCTGAAACTCCTTTTCAATCAGCTTCAGGATATCCGCAAAGAGGTAAATATTCCACTCATTCTGATGGGTTATCTGAATCCCATTATGCAATACGGCTTCGAAAAGTTCTGCCAATCGTGCCAGACTTGTGGTATTGATGGCGTGATCATTCCCGACCTTCCTTTTGGCGATTATCTAAAATACTATAAGCCCATAGCCGATCAGTACAATATTAAAGTCGTAATGCTTATTACTCCCGAAACCAGCGAAGAGCGCATTCGCGATATCGATGCACATACCGATGGCTTTATATATATGGTATCATCGGCTGCTACAACCGGTGCACAGCAGACATTCGAAGAGAAGAAAATCGAATACTTCAAGCGCATCAACGACATGAATCTGCGCAATCCTCGAATGATCGGTTTTGGTATCTCCAATCGCGAAACATTCGATGCAGCCTGCAAATATGCACGTGGCGGAATCATCGGTAGTTCGTTTGTGAAATTATTAAATGAAGAAATAAACCCGCAAAAAGCAATTAACCGTTTGCTGAAAGCAATTAATGAGTAACAAATCAGAAACAGAACGCGGGTAATTAAATTTTATCCTGTAATTCCATGAAGTACTCTTTGTTAATGGGAATGATATTTTCTACCTTTGCACTGAAATATTAATTCGAGAAACGAAAAATATGATAGTAAAATACCCTTCGGTCTTATTAATTTATACAGGTGGTACAATTGGTATGATTGAAAACCCGGATACGGGTGCCCTCGAGAACTTCAACTTTGATCATCTTCTTCATCATGTTCCCGAATTGAAACGTTTCAATTACCGTATCTCTTCCTATCAGTTCGATCCTCCGATTGATTCATCTGATATGGAACCACGATACTGGGCAAAACTGGTAAAGATTATCAATTACAATTATGATAATTTCGATGGCTTTGTAATTCTTCATGGTACCGACACCATGGCTTATACCGCTTCGGCCCTTAGCTTTATGCTCGAGAATCTGGGTAAACCAGTGATCCTTACCGGCTCACAGCTCCCTATCGGCACACTGCGAACAGATGGTAAAGAGAATCTGATTACCTCTATAGAGATTGCAGCAGCCAAACATCCGGATGGCAGTCCAATGGTCCCCGAAGTTTGTATATTCTTCGAAAATCACCTGATGCGTGGCAATCGTACCACGAAAATCAACGCAGAGAATTTTAATGCATTCCGCTCATTCAATTACCCGGCACTTGCCCGTGTAGGTATTCATATCAAATATGAACCGAGACTGATCCGGAAAGCAGACCCGACAAAGAAGTTTAAACCCCACTATTTGTTTGATACCAATGTGGTGATTCTTACCCTTTTCCCGGGTATACAGGAAAATGTGGTTGAAGCCCTGCTCCATGCAGAAGGTATAAAAGCAGTGGTGCTGAAAACATTCGGTTCGGGTAATGCGCCTCAAAAGCCATGGCTCATCCGTTTATTGAAGGAAGCTACTGACAGAGGCATTATTATAGTAAACATTACCCAGTGTGCATCGGGCGCTGTAGAGATGGAACGTTATGAAACAGGTATTCATCTGTTGCAGGCGGGCGTCATCAGCGGATATGACAGTACACCGGAGTGTGCCCTTTCCAAACTGATGTTTTTATTGGGTCACGGCTATTCAAACCGTGAGATAAGATATTTGATGAATACGTGTATGATCGGGGAAATCACTAAATAATCCCCTTTTATGGTGAGTATTACCATTCAATATACCAAATTATAGGGATTGCAGGGTATCCTGAGACCCACTATCTTTGCAGTATAAGAATTTAATATTAGTCATAATGAAATTGCGTAGCCACTTAAACACTACAAGCCAGCATTTCACCGAAGAGATTTCGTTTAAATGCTGGCTATTTCATTTTTTAATCAGTACTTCTTTCAACCGATCTATTCTGCATCAGGTTCTTCCAGTTTAGCTTTAATATCAGCAGCCTTTACAGCCACCTGACCAGCCACTTTAGCACCTTTTTCTTTCACAATCTGTTTAGCGCAATCGTATTTATCCATTGCCACTACTTCCAGTTCTTCAAGGGCAGTAAGCACCTGTGCTTTCATCTGTTTAGCTTTCACTGTCTTAGAAAGATAGTATGCCAATACACCAAACGCAGTTCCGATGCCCAATCCGATCCAGAATTTACTGCTGTCACAATTACATCCCATAGCTTTATTCTTTAATGATTAAATAAATATTTTAGTTATCAACTCTTTCGACGCCTGAATGCATTGGCTATCCACAGTATGATTATAGCTCCGCATACAGCAATCAGTAATCCCCAAAACCAGTTTGTAGCTTCGATGCCAAACCAACTGAATATCCAGCCTCCCAACAGACCGCCGGCAATACCCAGAAGAATATTAATGATGATACCGAACCCATAACCTCGTACAATCATGCCCGCTATTAAACCGGCCAGTGCACCTATTAAAAGATACCATAGAAAATACATAAGCATTCATTTTATGATTAATTTATGATTTAAACATTTGATACAGAGCAAAAGTTTACGAATTAACGAGTTTTGATAACCTAAACATTTTTAGTGAAATTTTGGCACAAAAAAAGGCACAACCCGCAGGTTGCACCTTTATATCGTGATAAGCGATTAATGATTATTCGCCATACATTTTAGCACGCAATTCTTTGATGTGATCTGATGAGATATATTCATCATATTCCATCATCTTGTCGATAATTCCGTTAGGAGTCAACTCGATTACACGATTAGCCACAGTCTGAATGAACTCGTGGTCATGTGATGAGAACAACACGTTACCTTTGTAAGTCTTCAGGTTATTATTGAAAGCCTGAATCGACTCAAGGTCAAGGTGATTGGTTGGTGTATCAAGGATCAGACAGTTAGCATTGCGCAACTGCATACGTGCAATCATACAACGCATCTTCTCACCCCCTGAAAGTACACTTACCTTTTTCAACACTTCCTCGCCCGAGAAAAGCATACGACCAAGATAACCTTTCATGAACACTTCATTACCTTCGCCATGCTGGCCCAACCAGTCAACCAGGTTCAGATCAGTATTAAAATAATCGGTATTATCTACTGGCAGATAAGCAGTAGTGATCGTTACACCCCAGTTAAAGTGACCCGCATCCGGTTTCATGTTACCATTAAGGATTTCGAAGAAAGCAGTCATCGCACGTGGATTCTTAGAGATAAACACGATCTTATCGCCTTTTTCTACATTGAAGTTCACATCGTTAAACAATACCACACCATCTTCAGTAGACTTGCTCAGACCCGATACTTCAAGAATCTGATTACCCGGTTCGCGTTCAGGATTAAAGATGATACCCGGATATTTACGTGATGAAGGTTTAATCTCGTCAACATTCAGCTTATCAAGCATCTTCTTACGGCTGGTAGTCTGCTTACTTTTAGCCACATTCGCACTAAAGCGACGGATAAATTCTTCAAGCTCTTTCTTCTTCTCTTCAGCCTTAGCTTTCTGATTCTGCTGCTGACGAAGAGCCAGCTGGCTTGATTCGTACCAGAAGCTATAGTTACCGGCAAACATATTGATTTTACCGAAGTCGATATCTACAGTATGCGTACATACCGAGTCAAGGAAGTGACGGTCGTGGCTTACTACCAATACGGTATTCTCGTAGTTAGCAAGATAGTTTTCCAACCAAGTCACGGTTTCCATATCAAGGTCATTGGTAGGCTCATCGAGAAGCAAGTTATCAGGATTTCCGTAAAGTGCCTGTGCAAGCATTACACGTACTTTTTCCTTACCGCTTAGTTCGCCAACCAATGTATAGTGTTTATCTTCGCTGATGCCCAGACCACTCAAAAGAGCAGCGGCATCGCTTTCGGCATTCCAGCCATCAAGTTCTGCAAATTTTTCTTCAAGCTCAGAAACTCTCATTCCGTCTTCATCAGTGAAGTCTTCTTTCGAATAAAGCTCTTCGCGTTGTTTCATAATATCCCACAGCACGCTGTGACCCATCATAACGGTATCCATCACCGTGAAACCGTCCCATTTAAAGTGGTCCTGACTTAAAACAGACAGACGTTCGCCCGGACCAAGAGCAATTGTTCCTGTAGTAGGATCAAGATCTCCGCAGATAGTGCGAAGGAAAGTAGATTTTCCGGCACCATTGGCTCCGATGATACCATAAATGTTACCGTTGGTAAATTTCAGGTTTACGTCGTTGAACAATACCCTTTTACCAAACTGTACCGATAGATTTGAAACTGTAATCATATATATATTAATGTATTAATTCTGAATTAGCGCGCAAAGATACGCATTTTAAATGAATTTGGCATCACCTTATTGGTGTCAGTATGACAGAAATATATTACCTTTGTGGCGATTTTTGGA
The DNA here is from genome assembly GCA_947074195.1 of uncultured Bacteroides sp. GTDB lineage: Bacteria > Bacteroidota > Bacteroidia > Bacteroidales > Bacteroidaceae > Bacteroides. The sequence goes on along the minus strand of CAMTOS010000006.1, from coordinate 2,083 downwards.
AATCTTATGAACCTGGCAAACTTTTTGTTGTTTTATGTAGAAGTGGATTGATGAATGTTAAGAGAATCTTTCCCGAAAACGTAAATTATAAACATATAAAAATATAACCAGTTATGAAATCAAAGAAAAAAGAAACAGCAAAAGATATGGAATTTGATCCTAAGAACGAAGAAATAAAAGTAGACAACGAGACTGTTGAGGAAACTCAGGAAGCAGCTCCTGAAACTGTTGAAGAGGAAGTTGATGAGGTAACGAAAAAGATGAATGAGATCACTGCCGAACTTGAAGATCAGCGTGATAAGTATCTTCGTTTAGCCGCAGAATACGATAACTTCCGCAAACGTACCATGAAAGAAAAAAGTGAACTTATTCTGAATGGTGGTGAAAAAACATTGAACAGCATTCTGCCTATTGTTGATGACATGGAACGTGCATTAAGCAATATGGAGAAAGCAACCGATGTGAAAGCTGTAAAAGAAGGTGTTGATTTGATTTTCAATAAATTTCTTGCAGTACTCGGACAAAACGGCGTAAAAAAAATAGAAACTAAAGACCAGCCTTTGGACACAGATTATCATGAAGCTATTGCAGTTGTTCCTGCACCAAGCGAAGAACAGAAAGGTAAAATTCTGGACTGTGTACAAAACGGTTATACATTAAACGATAAAGTACTTCGCCACGCAAAAGTGGTAGTTGGAGAATAATAATAAATTATGGAGAAAAGAGACTACTATGAAGTGTTGGAGGTCACCAAGACCGCCAGTTATGAAGAAATAAGAAAAGCATACCGTAAAAAGGCGCTTCAATTTCACCCCGATAAGAATCCCGGTGATAAAACTGCTGAAGATAAGTTTAAAGAAGCAGCAGAAGCATATGAGGTATTAAGCAACGACGACAAACGCGCACGCTACGATCAGTTCGGACATGCAGGTGTTGGCGGAGCTGCCGGAAATGGCGGACCATTCGGCGGATTCGGTCAGGGTATGTCAATGGATGATATTTTCTCCATGTTTGGTGATATATTTGGTGGCCATGCACGTGGTGGCGGTGGCTTCGGAGGCTTTGGCGGTTTCGGAGGCGAAACTCAGCAACAAAGACGCTTCAGAGGATCTGACCTGCGTGTTAAAGTAAAACTTTCACTTAAAGAAATTGTATCGGGTGCCGACAAAAAGTTCAAACTGAAGAAATATGTTCAGTGCGACGCTTGTCATGGTAGTGGTGCAGAAGGCAGCGAAGGTGCAGAAACCTGTGCAACCTGTAGAGGTACAGGTTCGGTAATTCGCCAGCAGCAAACCATTCTTGGTACTATGCAAACCCGCGCAACCTGTCCATCATGTAATGGTGAAGGTAAAACCATCAAGCACAAATGTAGCGCTTGTAATGGTGACGGTATTGTATATGGCGAAGAAACCATCGATGTTAAGATTCCTGGTGGCGTAGTAGAAGGCATGCAGCTTTCTATGGGCGGCAAAGGTAATGCAGGTAAACACAATGGTGTTCCAGGCGATTTATTGATCATGGTCGAAGAAGAACAACATGAAGAATTGCTACGCGATGGCAACGACCTGATTTATAACTTACTACTTAGCTTCCCCGATGCAGCATTGGGTACATCAGTAGAAATTCCTACTGTTGATGCTAAAGTAAAAGTGAAGATCGATGCTGGTACACAACCCGGCAAAGTACTTCGTCTTCGTGGCAAAGGTGTTCCAAATGTAAACGGATACGGTACCGGCGACTTACTGGTACACATCAGCGTTTATATTCCTGAAACTCTGAGCAAAGATGAAAAGGCAGTTGTAGAAAACCTGAATGGTTCTAACAATTTCAAACCTAACACATCGGTTAAAGAGAAGATCTTCCGCACATTCAGAAATCTTTTCGATTAAAAGATTCTTTGTAACACTTCTTATTAGAGATATAAAAAGCATCTGCGAGGTATTAATACCGGCAGATGCTTTTTTTTTTGTATCTAACTGTTTTGAACCTGATATAGTAGTTATGAATGTTGTTGATGCATAACCCAGCCAGTTCCAGATCGGAAGAGCGTCGTGTAGGGAAAGAGTGTTAAGATTAGTGGAGA
>CAMTOS010000005.1 GCA_947074195.1 uncultured Bacteroides sp. | reverse complement strand
GCATACCCTGCGAATTAAACATCTTCCCCTTTAGAAATCTTTTTCCGTATTTCGATGGAATTAACGGAGCATAGCCCAAAACTCTGACTTGTCCGCCATGCGTATGACCAGCCAGTACAAGATCTGTATAACCAATCGAAACATCTTCAGCATAATCGGGAGTATGTACCAGCATTATCACAAAGTCATTCTCGGAAAGTTCGAGTGTGGGCGATATACCATTCCTTCGTAAATCGAAAGGGTTGCGAATTCCCGAAACAATGATAAATTCGCCATCTTTCCGGATGGTATCATTTTTATGTTCCAGAATAACGATATCATTCTCCTTCATCTCCGTCAGGATTTCTTCGTAACAACGCTCATAGTCATTATTTCCTAACACGCCATAAGTCCCCAAAGGTGGTTTGATACTTCCCAGTGCTTTGCAAAGTGGTGCCACATACTCGCACCCTTCCTGATAATCACCGCCCATCAGCAGCAAATCGGGTTTTAGCTCCTTTAGCTTTTTCACCAGTTTATTTAATTGCTTCTCTTTAAACAGACTTTTATAATGCGTATCGGATATAAATGCTACGCGGCAACTATCAAAAGCTTCGGGCACGTCATTATTTTCAAAATCATACCGGCTGATCTTCATCGAAGAAGCGCACGATGTAAGGAGTAATAAAAAGAGAAGTAAGAAAAGATATATTTGTCTGTTCATCGCTGGTTCATTTTAAATTGGAGCGAATAAAGGTATAAAAATATAACGTATCTTTGCCGGTATGGAAACAGTAAAACGCAACTCGGTTAAAGCATGGCTATTAGCAGCACGCCCTAAAACACTGGCAGGAGCTGCCTGTCCTGTGATACTTGGAACAGCTCTGGCAATTTCGGATAATGAATTCAAATGGCTTCCGGCATTGATTTGTCTGGTATTTGCCGGTTTGATGCAGATTGCCGCAAACTTTATCAACGACCTTTTCGATTATCTGAAAGGAACAGACCGCGAAGACCGCTTAGGTCCCCTCCGCGCCTGTGCGCAGGGATGGATTTCCCCATCTGCCATGAAAAAAGGAATTGCCGTTATTGTTATTCTTGCTTCATTAATAGGATGCAGCCTCATCTGGTGGGGCGGCTGGGAACTGATTATTGTAGGAATACTTTGCGTTTTATTTGCTTTCTTTTATACCACAGGCCCCTATCCCCTTTCTTATCACGGTTGGGGCGATGCACTTGTTATCATCTTCTTTGGTTTTATTCCCGTAGGATGCACATACTATGTGCAGGCGCTTAACTGGACACCGGCTGTAACCGTTGCTTCGCTTCTGTGTGGCATTGTGGTCGATACGCTATTGGTTGTTAATAACTATCGTGACCGAGATCAGGATGCTGAAAGTGGCAAGAAAACCATTATCGTACGGTTTGGTGAGCCTTTTGGCCGTTATTTATATCTGGCATTAGGAATTATTGCCGCTATACTTACTTTATATTTTATACCTGTTGGCGGTATTCCTACGGCCATTGTTGCAGCACTATATCTCGTACTGCATTACCAAACATGGCGTAAGCTTTGTATCATCCATAGTGGTAAACAATTAAACAGCATACTGGGTGAGAGTTCACGCAATATGCTGTTTCTTGCATTCTTTTTATCTATAACTATTTGTATATAGTTTGAAGATTAGTAGATCTTATGATCTTTAACATTATGTTTGATACAGTTACTTTCAACAGGATTCTTATGCCATGCCTTATTATTCTTGGTATCTTTCAACCATCCCTCAAAATTAGGAAATGCTTCACCCACATATTTCTTTTCTATTGGATAATGGAAATCACCACATGTAGTAGCAATTTGTAATCCATAAGGCAATGTATTGTTAAGCTTTGCATTTACAGAAGCAATATAAAGTTTTACATTATCATCAACTATAATAAAGTAAGTAACTTCATTGTATTTACATCCGTCAAACCATGGGCTGGTATCAGGTATTCTTATCTCATCATATTTAATGTAACCACCTTTAAATTCATCACCAAGCCAATGTCTTTGTTTTTTATAAATTATAGTATGATTATCTCTCTTTTCATTAGGCTTTTCACCTTCTTCAATTCCCGGAACATGAGCAACACCTTTTGTAGTATTCAGCATTCCATCTTGTCCACTAAAATAATCTCTTCTAACATCATCAGATAAAATATAATCTCGTCCTTTAATGTCAGTAAAACCGAATCCAATATGTTTTATACCACCCAACGCAATACCGCGTACATTTACTTCAATCTTAACATCGGTACAAGAAAAATAACCGCCATATATTTTAGCTTTTAAATAAAGAACTAAATCATTATAATCATAATCGGCATGGAAAGAATCTTCGAAAAAGAGAAGGCTTCCTTCTTCATGAATAAAGCTACCGGGTGTAAATGTTGGCAGATCAGCATAATTTACATAGAATAATTGTAACGCATCAGAAGCTTCCCATGAACCATCATCCGCACGGGTCAGTTCAGTTGAAATGTCTGATGGAACATTAACAGTTAGAGGCACATCGGTAATAGCAAGCGTATCACCTTCGAGAATGACTACAGTAACAAGATCAGATTGTAAGGGTACGTCAAATGCTTGTGTCATTAAGAAATCCTTATTAATCACGATACCATTCTCATCAGGAGTTTCAGTAATTTCATCCTGATTCACACACGATCCCATAGACAATGCTAACAGACCGGACATAAAAAGCAATGTTTGTTTCTTCATAAATAGATCAATAAAATAAGTGGGAGTTAATAAAAAATATAGTTATTGTTTTGTTATTCAATCTACTTAAGCCTTTGTTCGATTATACAAATATAACATTATTTATATGTATACAAGTATTTTAAGCTAAATATTTGTATAAAAAAGAATGGGGATATATCAATACCTGATACACCCCCATTTAAAACTATTAAGAGAGAGAAAATTAACGCCCGGGAGTTATCCCGAACTTTACTTAACAACAATTATTTCCCTCGGTAATGTTCAGTCAAAACCCTGTTTTTATACAAATATTATAGTTAATAAAAAAAATCATTGGTTATGTAAACCTATGATCTTCAAATGAATATTATATTTCAGGAATTTCTATTGTATAAATTCAAACCCAAGTTCAGTAATCATCTTTTCGACCTGAACAGAATCGGGTTCTCCCTCTACATAAGCCTCACCCTGCTGCAAGTCTACTGTTACAGAAGTTACGCCCGACAAGGTAGCCAGATTTTTCTCTACACTCATTTTGCAGTGATTGCAATTCATTCCTTTTATTTTAAATACTTTAGTCATATCCGTATCTATATTAATTGTTTTAGTCTTATGATATTTACAGTAAAATGCATAAATAATTAATGCAATAAATAATACTGATCCGATGATGTTGAACCAGGAAATGGTTTCATGACATTGTGTAACCGGCAAAAGCATCTCTTTTAAACTGAACCAACCGGCAGGCAGTAATGTATCGACAATAAAACCAATACCGATAGCTCCTGCAATGATTGAAAAGAGATAAATGGCTGTGTTACGTTTCCCCAGAACTTTTGATACCACAAAGATGGATGCCAGATTGGTGGCAGGACCGGCCATGAGCAATACGAATGCCGCACCAGGCGATAGACCTTTAAGCATCAAAGAAAGAGCAATGGGAATAGAACCGGTGGCACATAAATACATCGGGACAGAAAACAGTAGCACCACAAAAAGATTGAGCAATGGTTTCTGTGAAAGCAGCTCGAAATATGAATCGGGAACGAGTGCGGTGATTGCAGCAGCTATAACCAGACCAATCAACAACCATTTACCAACATCCTGCAACATATCGACAAAACCATAGCGAAAGGCAGCTTTCATTTTTTGCCAGAAACTGTAGTGTGCAAATTCATCTTCTTCGGCATGATCATGAGCAATTTCCTCTGAAGTTTCACGAGTATGTTTACCAAATAAATTGACCAAGATACCCGACCCTACTCCGATAATCAGTGCAGCTATAGGGCGAAGAAACGCAAACGGTCCGCCAAGTACGGCATAAGTTGCTGCAATAGAATCGACACCAGTTTGAGGAGTTGCAGTGAGGAATGCAGTTGTTGCACCATCGGAAGCTCCTTTCCGCTTTAAGGAAACGGCTGTTGGAATTACTCCGCATGAACATAGTGGCAAAGGAATACCCAGGATAGTGGCAGCAACCACAGAACGGGTATTATTTCCAGAAACATACCGGTTAAAGTATTTCTTTTTCACGAATACATGCAACAGTCCGGCTACAAAGAATCCGAGTAGCAGAAACCACGACATCTCGGTGGTGATATTTAAAAGAGAATCGAAAAATGTCCGCATAACGTTTATATTTTATTGAATACAAAGTTACGCTGAGAGAGAGGGAGATTTGTTACAGTATTTTCGGAATCTGTTATAAGATTAATCAGATGGAATCGATGGAACGACGATTGGAGGTAGCGTCATTCTTATATTGTGTTGGAGTCATACCGGTGGTCTGTTTAAACTGAGCCGAGAGATGAGCTACACTTGAATAGCCCAGTTTATAGGCAATTTCGGAGATAGTCAGTTCATTATAATCAATCAACTCTTTAATATATTCTGCACGCTGTGCCAGATAATATTTTTCAATTGTTTTATTTTCATTTTTAGAAAAGAGCTGGCTCAATGCTTTATAATCGACATCCAGTTCATCGCTAAGCAAAACCGATAATTTAATAGCAGGTGCTTCATCTTTGCGGGCTTGCTCAATAATCAGATTTTTTGCCTGATCGATGAGTTGTTCATTTTTATCTTTCAGAATTTCGAATCCAAGTCTGACAAGTTCATCATTTAATAGTTGCATTTCATTTTCAGATAAATCACGTAAAGTATCTACATGTCCCATCGCAACGTTATCAAGTGGAATGTTTAAACGCAGAAAAAGATCATTGATGACTTTAATGCATCGATCGCAAACGATATTTTTGATATGAATTCGCATAAAAAGGAAGGTTTATTTCTTCATGCTCAATAATAATTCCATACATATTTTATTTTTATTGTCATGATTTACGAAGCATCTGTACAACATAACACCTATTGGTATATTATAATACATCCTTTCGTATACACGAAGTTAATGAATTTCAGCAAGACTAAGAAAAGCAATTGTCCGAAAATCTTCATTAAATACAGAAAATATGAATTACGATGTACTTATCGTATTTCTACGACTTATATATCGTATTGACAAGCTATGCGCAAGCTTTTAGCAAGCTATGCACAAGTTGGTAGAAAGCTATAAAGAAGTTCCCGGCAAGCTATTGCTGATGTAAAAACAAAGATAAATTCGGATTAAAAAGAGAAGAAATAAGGATTTCGGGAAGAGGAGAAATGAAAATCAGGAAACAGAAAATTTCAGAATAAAGAAATGATTGTAATTATATTTACACAGAAAGACATCAAAGAATCCGACCTGTTATTCCTCAGAAGTGGTTTTCTTCTTTTTTAAGCGTCCACTCTTTTTCAAGGCTTCGGCTATAATCCATTGCAATTGCCCGTTAGTGCTGCGAAATTCATCGGCTGCCCACTTTTCGATTGCATCCATAGTATCCGCATCAATACGCAAAACAAAATTTTTTATGGTAGATTCTTTCCTGGCCATTTAAAACAATGATAAAAACACAAAAATAAGATATAAGTTAAATATACCGGACAGCCTGAATACCGTCCGGCAATTTTGTGAATGTTCTAAGATAACGGCTCTTCGGGAACAGGAATCATATTGATTACAATACATTTGCCCATATCATCGAAAGCCACATTAAAACGAAGTACATAGTTTTTGAAAGTCAGATCGCAGTGATAAAAGGGCATTCCATTAACGATGGTAGTCTGCCATTCGCCATGCGACACATACTCGCCACACTGAGTTTCAAGCGCTGTCCAGGTGAGGTCAAACACTTTAGGCGTTACCGCATCTTGCACAGACTGAGCACATTCGGCCCAAACACTATCACCCTTGGCTGTCTGAACCCATTCGAGTAACTGTTGCGCTTTTTTCAGATTAGCAGCATCGATATCTGCGTTTTGTGCACTAAGCGCTCCGCAAAAAAGCCAGCCCAGTAAAAAAGCAATGATACATTTTTTCATGAGAAATTCTTTTTAATTATAAAATTATGGATTAATGATTCAAAGTACCGGTGTTCACGATCGGTTGAGCAGCCTCATCAGCACACAAGACAACCAGAAGATTGCTCACCATCGCAGCCTTTTTCTCTTCATCTAATTCAACAATTTCTTCATCTGAAAGTTTATTCAAAGCCATTTTCACCATCGAAACCGCACCCTCTACAATCTTCTCGCGGGCAGTGATAATAGCTGATGCCTGCTGACGACGAAGCATTACGGCTGCAATTTCCGGAGCGTAAGCCAGATAATTGATTCGCGCTTCAATGACTTCCATACCCGCCATAGCCAGACGCTCATTCAGTTTTTTCACCAGTTCATCATTTACTTCAGTACCATCAGAACGTAGTGTGATTTCTGTACCATTTACTTCACTATTGTCATAAGCATAGAGTCCGGCCACCTGACGAAGGGCTGCATCACTCTGCACTTTTACAAAGTTTTCGAAAGCCGCCATACGCGATGCAACTGTAACAACAAGATTAGCTTGCCCGGGAGTACCTCCCACCATAGCCATGGTTTGAGAATCGATTTCGAACAGAGCCTTATAGGTATCTTTTAGTTTCCAAACCAGCACCAGACCGATTAGAATAGGATTACCGATTTTATCGTTTACCTTAATGGGAGGAACATCGAGGTTGCGGGCACGTAAGGATACTTTTTTAGCAGACAGAAACGGATTTACCCAGTATAATCCGGTTTTACTGAATGTGCCCACATATTTACCAAAGAATACCAAAGCACGTGCTTCATTTGGTTCCAGCATCATAAATCCGCCAAAGGAAATAAAAGATGAAACCAAAACAATAAAAGCCACAACACGGAGAAAGATGTATAAACCCAAAGATTCCGGATCATAAAAGAAAGATCCTACCGAAGCACCAATCATAATCAGAATAAGAAGAATCATTCCGAAACCTCCTATTGTTAAGCCTTTAAATTCAAATTCTTTAGTTGTCATAGAGTCAAGTATTTATGTTCCTATTAATGATATTATTTTGATATCACAAATATATTATCAGCAACATATAAATTGTACTCTTTGCATATCCGATTTAAGAGTATTTAACACAACAAGAGCTATCCCTCTTTTACAGAAGAATAGCTCTTGGCTGAAAACAATCTTTTTACCTAATAATTAAATGCTATGGTAGATGTTTAAGGTTAGAAAAGTCAGATATCGTTTGATTACACTTTATCGAGTGCCTGTGCTATATCGTCAATTAAGTCATCAATATGTTCGGTACCGATAGAAAGACGCACAGTTCCACCGTAAATTCCCTGCTCGTTCAACTCAGTAGCATTCAGCTGTGAGTGAGTGGTAGTGGCCGGATGAATCACGAGTGATTTTACATCGGCAACATTGGCAAGCAGTGAGAAGATTTCAAGATTATCGATAAAGCGATGTGCTTCGGGTGTATCACCTTCAATCTCGAAAGTAAAGATAGAACCGGCACCATTCGGAAAATATTCATTATATATCTTATGATCCGGATGCGAAGGCAATGACGGGTGATTTACTTTCTTCACTTTAGGATGCTTGCTCAGGAAATCGACAACTTTCAGTGCATTTTCCACGTGACGCTCTACTCTGAGTGAAAGAGTTTCCAATCCCTGAAGAAGAATAAATGCATTGAACGGACTGATTGTCGCTCCGGTATCGCGAAGCAATACGGCACGAATGCGGGTAACATAGGCAGCAGGGCCGGCCGCATCGACAAACTTCACGCCATGGTAACTTGGATCGGGTTCGGTTAACTGAGGGAATTTACCAGAACCAACCCAGTCAAATTTACCTGAATCGACAATGATACCACCCAATGAAGAACCATGACCACCAATAAACTTAGTAGCAGAATGTACCACGATATCTGCACCGTGTTCGATAGGACGAATCAGGTAAGGAGTACCGAAAGTATTGTCGATAATCAATGGAATGTTGTGGCTATGGGCAATATCGGCAACCGCTGCAATATCGATGATGTTTGAATGCGGATTGCCCAGTGATTCAATAAAGATAGCTTTCGTATTTGGCTGAATCGCTTTTTCGAAGTTCGATAAATCCGACGGATCTACAAAAGTAGTATTTACACCATAGTTAGGTAAGGTATGCGCCAATAGATTATAGCTACCACCATAAATGGTTTTGGCCGATACAATATGGTCACCAGCACGTGTAATGTTTTCGAAAGCATAAGTAATGGCTGCCGCACCTGATGCTACAGCAAGAGCTGCAACACCACCTTCAAGAGCTGCAACACGTTCTTCTAATACACCCTGAGTATTGTTTGTTAAGCGGCCATAAATGTTTCCGGCATCTTGCAAGCCGAAACGGGCAGCTGCATGAGCAGAGTCATTGAATACATAAGAAGTAGTCTGATAAATGGGTACTGCACGGGCACCTGTTGCAGGATCCGGGTTTTCTTGTCCGACATGTAGTTGCAGAGTCTCGAAACGTAATTTCTTAGTTGCCATAGCTGTATATTTTTTGATGTTAATATTCTGTTATTATTTTCTTGCAAAGTTATGCTTCGCAGATATATCAAACAATATTTATCGATAATACAGATTATATTCCTACATTTGTAGTATATAACAGAATATTAATTCTAAATTCGCTTATAAAATCATCCTCTAACAGAATATCATTCTATGGCTACATCAACTGAAAAACTGGATAAAGTAGATTTACAGATTCTCCGCACCCTTCAGGAGAATGCCCGATTGACCACCAAAGAGCTGGCAGCACGCGTCAGTCTATCATCAACCCCTGTTTTTGAACGATTGAAACGACTGGAAAACAATGGTTATATAAAGAAATACATAGCGGTACTTGATGCCGAAAAGCTCAATCAGGGTTTTGTTGTGTTTTGCAGCGTAAAGCTTCGCCGCTTAAACAAAGATATCGCAATGGATTTTGTCCGTATCATTAAAGACATACCCGAAGTAACGGAGTGCTATAATATCTCGGGAAGCTACGATTATCTGCTAAAGATTCACGCACCAAATATGAAGCATTATCAGGAGTTTATTCTTAATACACTTGGTACCATAGAAAGCCTGGGGTCGCTGGAAAGTACTTTTGTGATGGATGAAGTGAAGCATGCATATGGGATACATATCTAATATACTTAAAAATAAAAAGCCGATTCCCTTCGTTAAGAATCGGCTTTTTATCCAGCAAGAAAGCTGATTTATTTCAACTTATCTATAGCAGTCTTCAATTGCTCTAACGCCTGCTTCAAAGTACTGCGCGGACAACCTACATTCAATCGCATAAAACCTTCGCCTTCTTTACCGAAAGTAGTACCGCTATTAAGTGCAAGGTGAGCCTCATCAACAAAGAGCTGATCTAACTCTTTTTGACTTAACCCCAAACCACGGCAATCGAGGAAGATAAGGTAAGAGGCTTGCGGGCGAATCATTTTAATCTGAGGAATATTCTTTTTAAGATAATCTTCGGTAAAATCGATATTTCCCTGAATGTATTCCAGCATCTGATCGAGCCATTCGGTGCCATGACTATAGGCAGCAGCTACACTCAGATAAGAGAAGATGTGACCTTCGTTAAACTCACTGGCCGAAGTATAACCCAGAAAACGATCGCGCAACTCTTTATTTTCAATAATGCAATAAGAGCTGGCAATGCCGGGCATATTGAATGCCTTGCTGGGCGACATAAAGACAAGAGAGTTCTCTTTGGCCTTTTCTGAAACAGTGGGATAAGCAATGTGCTGATAAGGTTTCAATGTCAGATCGGCATGAATCTCATCAGAAATGACGATGGTTCCGCTTTCGGCACAGATATCAGCAATCTTTATCAGCTCATCTTTAGTCCAAACACGGCCGCCCGGATTATGCGGATTGCTCATGATAAACAATTTGCAGTCTTGAACATCTTTTCTAAAGCGATCGAAATCGATATGATACTGACCTTCTTTTAAATCGAGTGCACTATATACAACTTCGCGTTCATTATGCTCAGTCACCAAAAAGAAAGGATGGTAAACGGGTGGCATCACCAATATCTTATCGCCTTTTTCTGTAAAACACTGAATGGCAAAAGCCAGTCCACGAACGATACCGGGAGTAAATACAATCATATCGCGGCTGATTTGCCAGTGATAACGTGTCTTCATCCATTCGGTAATTGCATTATACCACTCTTCGCAGGCAAAGGTATAGCCCAAGACGCCATGTTCTAATCGCTTTTTTATGGCATCGGTGACAAAAGGAGCGGTTCGGAAATCCATATCGGCTACCCACATAGGAATCAAATCGGTTCTGCCCCATATATTATGCACAGCATCCCATTTCACTGAATCGGTGCCGCGACGCTCTATTATTTCATCAAAATCGTATTTCATAACTGGCTGTTCTTACAAGTTTAACATCTTTGGCAAATGTACAATTCAGTTAGAAGATAAAGAAGACTAAAAGAAGAAAATCATCTGCAAAAGACTGAAAATACCACGACTATGGTAGATGTGCGGGCCTATCTTTTTTGTACTTTTGCACCCGTAAAAAGATTGACGTATGACTAAAGCTTTATTTTTTGATATAGACGGAACTCTGGTGAGTTTTGGCACGCATACTATCCCGGAATCTACGATAGAGGCATTAAAGGCAGCCCATGCTAACGGACATAAAATATTTATTTCTACAGGACGCCCGAAAGCAATTATAAATAATCTTGGAGCGATCCAGTCTTTAGGCATTATAGATGGTTATATCACTATGAATGGTGCTTATTGCTTTGTAGGTGATAAAGTGATCTATAAAAGTGCAATTCCTCATGATGAAGTGATTGCACTGGGTGAGATTTGCCGTGAAAATAATTATCCATGCATTTTCGTAGCAGAGCATGATATCGCTGTTTGCCAACCGAATAAACTGGTAAGTGACATCTTTTATGACTATCTGCATGTGGATGAAATTCCTTTGAAAACGCTCGAAGAAGCTACATCAAAAGATATTTTCCAGATAACTCCTTTCATCACGCAGGAACAGGAAGATGAAATCACACATCTTATTCCAAATTGTGAAAGTGGTCGCTGGTACTATGCCTTTGCCGATATTACAGCAAAAGGCAATACCAAACAGAAAGGAATTGACGAAATCATCAACTATTTCGGTCTGAAACTGGAAGATACATATGCTTTTGGTGACGGTGGTAATGATATCAGCATGTTAAAGCATGCCGCTGTTGGTGTGGCTATGGGCAATGCCAAAGATGAAATCAAAGCCGTAGCCAATTATGTAACTACATCGGTTGACGAGGATGGCATTAAAAACGCACTCGAACACTTTAATCTGATTTAAACGATTGAGTAATACAAGCATAGATACATCGAATCCGGAGTTTCAGGATGCACTGAACCTGATACAATATACCCGTACCTCGGTATTCCTGACAGGAAAAGCCGGTACGGGTAAATCTACATTCCTGCGACATATCTGTGCGACAACGAAGAAGAAATTTGTGGTACTTGCTCCTACAGGTGTAGCTGCAATTAATGCAGGTGGCAGTACAATGCATAGTTTCTTTAAACTTCCTTTTCATCCATTACTACCCGATGATCCGAATCTGAGTCTGACAAAGGGACGGATTCACGAATTCTTTAAATACAGCAAACAGCAGCGCAAACTGTTAGAACAGGTTGAACTGGTGATTATCGACGAGATATCAATGGTTCGTGCCGATCTGATTGATGCGATAGACCGCATCCTGAGAGTATACTCCCGTAATCTTCGCGATCCATTCGGTGGTAAACAGATTCTTTTGGTAGGTGATGTTTTTCAGCTGGAACCTGTTGTAAAAAGCGATGAACGGGAGATCATTAATCGCTTTTACCCTACCCCTTTCTTTTTCTCGGCCCGTGTTTTCAGTCAGATAGATCTTGTATCGATTGAACTGCAAAAAGTTTATCGTCAGACTGATCCGGTGTTTGTAAATGTACTGAATCATATCCGTACCAATACGGCCGGAAATGCCGATTTGCAATTGCTTAATACCCGCTACGGAACTTCCATCGAACAAAAGGAGGAAGATATGTATATCACCTTGGCCACACGCCGCGATGTGGTAGATCATATCAATTCTAAAAAGTTAGAAGATCTTCCGGGTGAGGAAATCCTTTTTAATGGTATCATAGATGGTGATTTCCCGGAAAGCAGTTTACCAACTTCAAAGGAACTAACACTGAAACCAGGTGCTCAGGTCATCTTTATAAAGAATGATTATGAAAAGCGATGGGTTAACGGGACTATTGGTACGATATCGGGGATTGATGAGAAAGAAGGAACCATCTATGTGCTGACCGATAGCGGCAGCGAATATGATGTAAAACTTGACTCCTGGCGTAACATCCGCTACAAATACAACGAAGAGAAAAAAGAGATTGAGGAAGAGGTGTTAGGTACTTTTACTCAATTCCCAATTCGCCTGGCGTGGGCCATTACCGTGCACAAAAGTCAGGGACTGACCTTTAGCCGCATTGTGATCGACTTTACAGGCGGTGTGTTTGCAGGTGGTCAGACTTATGTAGCACTTAGTCGCTGCACTTCTCTGGAGGGAATTCAGCTTAAAAAACCAATATCACGTACGGATGTGTTTGTGAAGCAGGAAATTGTGAACTTCGCAGCACATTTTAATAACCGGATGGCCATTGACAAAGCATTGAAGCAGGCTAAAGCTGATGTGGAATATGCTGCAGCATCGAAAGCATTTGATAAAGGCGATATGGCAGCTTGTCTGGAACACTTCTTCATTGCCATTCATGCCCGTTATGACATTGAAAAAGCGGTGCCACGCCGATTGATTCAGCGTAAACTTTCATCTATCAATGCTTTAAAAGAGGAGAATAAACGCCTGCGTGAACAGATGCACAGTCAAAGAGAGAGTCTGAAGAAGTATGCACGTGAGTTTCTGATGATGGGAAATGAGTGCATTACACAAGCCCATGATTCTCAGGCTGCACTGGCAAATTACGATAAAGCATTAGAGTTTTATCCTGAATATACGGACGCCTGGATACGCAAAGGCATTACGCTATATAATATCAACAAGTTCGACGAGGCCGGCGATTGCTTTAACAAAGCTATTCAGATTGCTCCCGCTGATTTCAAAGGTTATTATAACCGGGGCAAATATCGTCTTGAGTTCAATGATATCGAAGGTGCCGTAAGCGATTTCGATAAAGCGACTTCTCTGAATCCTGAACATGCCGGAGCACACGAATTGTTTGGCGATGCCCTGATGCGTGCCGGTAATGAAGATGCCGCTGCATTGCAATGGCGCATCGGCGAAGAACTCAAGAAAAAGAAGAAAAAAAAGAAAAGTAAAGAGTAAGAATCTCTGGATAAACTACCCGTCTTAAACAAATAATTCACCTTGATAATCATAAAATAAAGAATTTATATTCTCTCCTGCCCTTTCTGTAAACTTTTACCTAGCTTTGTTCATTATTTATTAAATAGATCTTAAATTGATTCATTAATACAAAGCTATATATGAGAACGTTTCTGCGAATTATTTTCACACTGATCGTTGTCGTTTTATTACTACTCATTATTCTCCCATTTGCTTTTCATGGCAAAATGGACCGCTATATAAAAGAGGAAGGCAATAAAATGCTCAATGCAAAATTTGATTATGGCAGGTTGAATATCAGCTTGTTCAGACATTTTCCGAAAGCATCCATCTCGTTGTACGATTTTTGGATTGCGGGCGAAGGTGAATTTGCAAAAGATACACTTTGCACCATGCAGGAAGCTTCTATTGTGGTCGATATATCTTCCATCTTTAACCGCAAATCATTCGATATATCAAAAGTTGAATTCATTGATATTAATCTTCATGCCATTGTAACTCCTGAAGGAAAAAACAACTGGGATATTCTTAAAGATGATGATAAAAAGGAAGAAGCAGAGAAACAGGAGGAGAAAAAGAAAGAGCATGCCTTTAAGCTGGAATTAAAGCGCATGTTAATAAAGAGGCTCAACCTGATTTATGATGACAGAATGATAAAACAGCATCTTGCCATTGGCAATTTTAATATGCTGTGTTCGGGCGACTTTACGAAAGATGCTTCGGTGGTTAATTTGCAGACAAAAATAGATTCAGTAAATTATACAAGCAATAATGTAACATTGTTATCCAATGCCAGCATCTTTACTGATATGTATGTAAATGCCGATTTCAAAACGAAAAAGTTTACACTGAAGAAAAATGAAATTGAAATAAACGCCATTAAAACGAGTATGAACGGATGGTTTGCACTCGAGGATAAAGGTGTAGACATGGATTTGGTATTCAATACAAATGAAGTGAAGTTTAAAGATTTACTATCGCTCATTCCAACTCTTTATAACAACAACTTCGAAAGTCTGAAGACTGATGGTACGGCGCAGGTAGATGCATGGGTAAAAGGATTAATGTCGGGAGATTCAATCGTTCCAGCTTTCCACATTAATCTGGATATTAAAGACGGAATGTTTAGATATCCCTCATTGCCGGCGAGCGTAGATAACATCGATCTGAACGCAAAAATAGATAATCCGGGAGGTTCGCTGAATAATACAACTATTAATATAGAACCACTGGCTTTCCAGATTGCAGGAAATCCTTTCAATTTCAATGCGGTAATAAAGACTCCGGTATCCGATCCGGAATTCAATCTTCTTGCAAAAGGGACTATCGACCTGAATACGATTTCTCAGGTTGTACCACTTGCCGACCTGAAATATAATGGTATAATCACAACTGATGTAGATATATCGGGGAAAGCTTCCTATATTGAAAATGAACAGTTCGACCAAATCAAAGCTACGGGGCATATTAATATCAGCAACATGCAAATGAAGCTGAACAACGGTATGGATCTTGATGTAGAAAAATCACTTTTCACGTTTACTCCAAAATATCTTCAGTTAAGTGAAACTGCTGTAAAGATAGGTGATAGCGATTTCTCGATTAAAAGCAGATTAGATAACTATTTGGGCTATGCCTTTAAGAATGGTGCATTGAAAGGAACAGTGACGTTACAAAGTAACTTTATAAATCTGGATGATTTTACGTATTCACCGGCGCATACAGATCCATCTATTTTAAGCGATTTTGATGACAAGGATAAACTAAAAACTCTGGATGATTCTATCGGTTTGCTTATTGTGCCTTCGAATGTGGATTTCGCTGTTACTGCGGATTTGAAAGAGGTCGTATTAAATAAGATGATCCTGACAAATATAAACGGACGGTTCAATATAAATAATGCCATAGCTACCATGCAGAATCTTTCAATGAATGCAATGGGGGGTACACTTGTAATGAATGGTAGTTATTCGAGTGCTGAAATGTATAAACCGAAACTGAATGCCGGATTCAGAATTACTGATATCAGCTTTAACGAGGCATATAAAGAACTTGATTTTGTGAAACAACTGGCACCTGTGTTTGGTAATATCAATGGAGATTTTTCTGGAAGTATTAATATTGAGACAGAGCTTGATGATAACATGAATGCTGTTCTTCCTACTTTCCAGGGAAATGGTAATATCAATACGAAAGATGTTAATCTGAGTGGTGTAAAGGCGATTGATGACATTGCTGATGCGATTAATAAACCGGAACTTAAATATCTTTCGGCAAAGAATATCAGTCTTGATTTTACTATTAAAGATGGCAGACTGGAAACACAACCTTTTGAAATGAAGATGGGTAATTTTAGTTTGAATCTTTCGGGTTCTACAGGATTGGATCAGTCAATAGATTATAAAGGTATTATTAAGCTTCCCGGCAAATTAGGAAACACCGGCATTCACTTTAATATCGGAGGCACATTCTCATCACCAAATGTAAATATAGATACCAAGTCGACTGTGAATCAGGCAACCAGGAGTCTGACAAAGAAGTTGGGTGAGAAACTGGGAATAGATTCAACATCGACAACAAAGCCTGATACGGATAAGAAATCTTCTACCGGCAGTGCACTCGATTTCCTGAAAAGATTATAAGTTAGTATAGAATTATTAAAGAGGAGAATATATATGTTACTGAAACTGTATGATAAGAATAATAACCCGGATGACATTCAGAAAGTGATTGATGTCCTTAATAACGGTGGACTGATTATCTACCCCACGGATACAATGTACGGGATAGGCTGCCACGGATTAAAAGAAAGGGCAATTGAGAGAATTTGCCAGATAAAGAATATTGATCCGCGAAAGAACAATCTTTCAATTATCTGCTATGATCTGAGTAGTATTAGTGAATATGCTAAGGTAAACAATAGCGTGTTTAAATTGATGAAGCGCAACTTGCCGGGACCATTCACTTTTATTCTGAACGGCACTACCCGATTGCCAAAGATATTTCGTAATCGTAAAGAGGTGGGAATACGTATGCCCGATAATAATATTATCCGCGAAATTGCCCGCCAGCTTGATGCACCGATTATGACAAGTACGTTACCATTAGGTCCGCATGATGATATTGGCTATGCCACTAATCCTGAATTGATGGAAGAACGATTCGGAGACCTGGTTGATTTGGTCATAGATGGAGGAATGGGCGGAGTCGAATTATCGACTGTTGTAAACTGCACTGGAAGCGAACCGGAAATCATCAGACAGGGTAAAGGAATTCTTGAAGAAGGATAAGTTTGTCTGAACAAATTTCAGCCACTTTAGTTATACTATTTAGTTTATAATCAATTGTTTCAATTAATAACTAAAGGTATGAAAAGAATATTATGGTGTCTTATCGTCTTTTTAGGTATCGGCGGTTTAGCTATGGCACAAGATAATGGTGGCTATTATATGGGCCCGGGTATGATGTGGGGAAATGGTTATGATGATAATGGCGGTTATTATTGCGGAAATGCGATGTATGGTAATTGGGATAACAATGACTGGCATAGGAATACACAAAGTTCACTTAATCTGACTCAGCAACAATCGAATCAATGGAATAATGTGAGAACTCAAAGTCAGCCATCGCAACAGGCCATTAATGACTCTATCAACTATTATGTCAGACAAGTACAACGCTTGCAGAAAGCTAAATCTAACCTTGTTCAAAGCGATTTGAACAGAATAAAAGGCATATTGACTCCTCAGCAATATACAGAATTCCTCGAAAAATTGGTCGGGGGACAATAGCGTATTATACCGCTCAGACTACAGTCTTAATATTTTCCGGCAAATATCCACTGCGTATGCGCCACTCTTGCGGATAGAGATTATTGGCTCTCTGACCAATATTTTTAACAAAACCCAGTGGTGTTTGTCTGTAAGTTAGCAATATAAATCCTTTAGAGGTCGTCTCAGGCAATGAGATGGCCTCTTTTCGTAGATAAGCAATGGCTTGCTCATACGTTAATTCACAGGTTTCAAAGCTGTCATGACCCAACAATGTACTCATAGCCAGCGAGTGATCCGGTATAAGATCGCGTCCTTTAACTTCGCCAAGACAAATACCGGAATGAATAACACGCAATTGTTGTTTCAATGACTCAAGATCAGCATCATAAACTCTATTGATGGCCTTAATCTGGTTTCCTTCAGATTTGAAAGTAAAATCAGCCGGGTTTTTAATCCATTCCTGCGCAATTCTAAGATGATCTTTCGTCACCACAGGTGCCGCTTCTTTCTTTTTTTTATTATCTTTTACTTTTTTGCTTTTAGTAGTTAAAGTATAGCTTTCACTATATTGTTCCTCGTCAGGTTTACGCAATACAGCCAAAAAGAAGCCTTCGCCATGAGTACGATGGGGCAAGAAGCGATAAACCGGAAAATCACTATCGCCCAGCAAATTGCCGGTAATGTTCCATTCCTCCTGAATTTCCAAAGGCAAAACTTCAGCGCCATATTCATCGCAGATCCATTTCACATTTTCTTCGTCTTCCTTCGTGTTAAAAGTGCAGGTACTATAAATAAGCAACCCACCCGGTTTTAGTGAAGGCCATATTTTCTCTATGATATCCTGCTGACGCTGCCAGCAAAGAGTCACATTCTCAGGACTCCATTCTTTTATGGCCACTTCATCTTTACGGAACATACCTTCGCCGGAACAGGGTACATCTGTAAGGATTACATCAAAGAAATGGGTTAAGTTGGTAAAATCAGCAGGTTCATTATTGGTAACAACCACATTGGGGTTTCCCCATTTAATCATATTTTCAGCAAGAATCTGAACACGATTTCGCATCATTTCATTAGAAACCAAAAGGCTGTCCGGTGAAATTGTACTCCGAAGATGAGTGGATTTTCCGCCGGGAGCAGCACAAAGATCGAGAGCACGCACGGTTTTATCGCCTATATACTGACGGATAGCTTGTTCTACAAACATAGAAGAAGCTTCCTGTACATAGTAATAACCGGCATGAAAAAGTGGATCGAATGTAAATGTCGGACGTTCTTCTAAATAGTATGCATTCGTAGCCCATGGAACTATTTTCCCGGCATCAAACTCATCGATTTTTTTTGCTGGATTAAAACGGACACTAACAGCGGGTTCTTTAGATAAAGAATCCAAAAACAATTCAGTTTCACTGCCTGTAAGGCTATGCATTGTCTCTATAAAAGAAGAAGGCAAATTCATCAAATATATCTCTATTGAATTAAAAAAGTTCCGGTTTACCGGAAATAAGCTGATTTACAGAGACAAAGTTACGAATTATTTTATCAACAGCGCGTCTCTTCAGGGTTCTTCTTTATATTGGCTGTGTCGACAGCCTTTCTTTATCAGTTTGGTGCATATAGCTATGCAACTTGTTGCAGAGGGCTCTGCAGTTTAGTGCATATAGCTCTGCAGCAAACCGCAGAAGGCTTGGCAGCAAATCATAAATTGAAGAATTTGACTAAAGATTAGCCTCAATAATTGAAATATGTTAATTTTACACCGTATTCAGAACTGACTATAAGCAACTTATCCTATCGGAAAGAAAAATATTTGCACATTACTTTTCATTATTGCAACTTTTCAGGAACTCATTGCGTCTAACGAATAAATGAATAAATAAAAACAAGATTATAATATGAAACGAATTTTATTGACGATTGTAATCGCTATAAGTAGCACAATGCTGATTATGGCACAAACGAACAAAGTGAAAGAGTCGGATTCTATTCAGCAGTCCGGAAAAACACAACTAATATCTCAAAATTACACACCCACTTATTCGGACACCGATGATACCGGTACAACGGTAGAAAGTATTGATATTGATGTCGATAGTACGGATATCAGTGATTACGTGACAACTCAAACGAGATATATACATAAGTATACGACAGATGTTGATTTTTTGGAGGATTTCTTTCCTAGATTTGGAGGATTGATTGCATTGCTGACAATTTTAATCGTATTTGGTTTTCCTATTATTATAGTACTGTTAGTTCTTTTCTTCAGATATAAAAATCGAAGAAACCGCTATCGATTGATGGAGAAAGCGTTGGCTACGGGTCAGCAAATACCATCTGAAGTGATAAAAGAAACAGTTCACGGAGATTTAAAAGACAAGGGTATCAAGAACATCTGTCTGGGTATAGGTTTATTTATTTTTCTTTGGGCAATCACAAATTTCGCCATCGGGTGTATTGGTATTATTGTGTTATGCAATGGTATTGGACAATATATTATTGCTAACCGAAAAAATAAGGAGAACAACGAAGATCAATGAGCCAGCTAAATGACATAGCATTGGTAGCGCAGGTCGTGGTATTTAACAATACCAGGGCCTTCGATCAGCTTGTTAAGAAGTATCAGTCACAAATTCGCCGATTCTTTTTGAATCAGACTTGCGGGAATAGTGAATTGAGTGACGATTTGGCTCAGGAAACTTTTATTAAAGCATATACCCGCATTGCCACTTTTAAAAATCTCTCCAGTTTTATAACCTGGTTATATAGAATTGCTTACAATGTTTTTTATGACTATATTCGCAGTCAGAAAGAAACTGCCGATCTGGATGCCCGTGAGATAGATAACCATTATTTCACAGAACAAGTGAATATAGGGCAAAATATGGATGTTTATCAGGCATTAAAAAAACTAAAAGAGGCAGAAAGAACTTGTCTTACTTTGTTTTATATGGAAGATGTAAGTATTGATAAGATTTCTTTAATAACCGGATTCCCTGCCGGTACGGTTAAAAGCCATTTATCGAGAGGTAAAGAAAAAATGGCAGCTTACTTAAAACAGAATGGTTATGAAGGATAAAGATGATATAATGATGCGCAATTTCTTTTCGGCTCAGAAGCAGGAAATTGCTGATAACGGATTTAGCAAACGCGTAAAGAAGAGTTTGCCTTACCGTATGAGTCCTCTTGTAAAAATGTGGGGCGCAATAGTTCTGTTTGTTGCCATAGCCTTATTCTTTATTTTCGATGGCTGGCTGGCAATTATTCAGTCCATCAGAAATATTTATGTGGCCATGATGCAAAATACTGATCTTTATGCCGATCCGAAATCTTACATTATAGCAGTTGTTGTACTTGCCGTTATCGGTATCAGTAAGGTCTGGTCTACTGAATAATGCCAGAAAAATAGTTTGCTAAACAACATTGTTAAACAATAATAAATCGGACTGATTATTATATTAAGAAAAAACTGACTTGATTTATCTTTGTTGTTTCTAAAAATGGAACAATTAAAACTAAACATATTGAGAAAATATATTCTTCCCTTCCTGTTGTTTCTTATAACAACAACGATCTTTGCTTCTCCTGCCGATTCGGTTCGAATAGATCGAAATGATTCTATTGAGATCTCGAGTGACGAAGTGGTACTTCGTTTTATGAAAGAGATCGATATTCCTATTACATACGGCAACAAGGTTTCTCTCCTCACAAGTGGATATAATAAGTTTGAAGATATGTTTGAAGCCATAAGAATGGCCAAACATCATATACATCTGGAGTATTTTAATTTCCGCAATGACTCTATCGGTAATGCTTTATTCGATCTTTTGGCACAGAAAGCCAGTGAAGGTGTGGAAGTTCGCGCCATGTTCGATGCATTTGGTAATCTTTCAAATAACCGTCCGCTAAAAAAGAAGCATCTGAAAGCTATCCGCGAAAGTGGTGTTGAAATCGTAAAGTTTGACCCTATAAAATTTCCCTGGTTTAACCATATCTATCCACGTGATCACCGCAAAATAGTTGTGATCGATGGTAAAGTGGGCTATACAGGCGGAATGAATGTAGCCGATTATTATATTCAGGGATTACCTAAAATCGGAGAATGGAGAGATATGCACATCCGCATAGAAGGCCCTGCTGTTAATGATTTGCAGGAAATCTTCCTTGATATGTGGAATAAAGAGACAAAACAAAATATTGGTGGCGCGGTATATTTTACTGAATATACGGAAAATACGGATAGTGTTGGTGATGTCACAATTGCTGTTGTAGATCGTACTCCACGCGAAAATAGCCGAAACATCGCTCATAGTTATGAAGAATCTATTCTTGCAGCCAAAGATTATGTTCGTATTGTTAATCCATATTTCGTACCGACATCTTCGATAAAGAAAGCTATCCATGAAGCACTGAAGAAGGATGTAAGAGTCGAGATTATGATATCGGCCAAATCTGATATTCTTTTTACGCCCGATGCATCTTTATACAAGGTACATAAGTTAATGAAGAAGGGGGCAAATATCTATCTTTATAATGAGGGTTTTCATCATTCAAAAATTATGATGGTAGACAGCGCTTTCTGCACAGTTGGATCGGCCAATCTGGATAGTCGTAGTTTACGTTATGATTACGAAACGAATGCTTTTATTTTTGATGCGGGCATTACATCTCAGTTAGATAGTATGTTTATTGCCGATAAAGAAGAATGTACATTATTGACACCTGCCGTATGGAAGAAACGTTCGCCAATGAAAAAATTTGTTGGCTGGATTGCCAATATGTTTACCCCATTTTTGTAATTTCGCCCCAATTCATATTCCAACCCAATGAAACAATATCATGACCTGCTTAACAGGGTACTGACAGAAGGTACCCGCAAAGAAGATCGTACCGGTACGGGCACGATTAGTGTATTCGGACATCAGATGAGATTCGATATGTCTGATGGATTTCCATGCATCACGACAAAGAAGCTGCACCTGAAATCTATTATACATGAGCTTTTGTGGTTCTTACAAGGTGATACGAATGTAAAATATTTGCAGGACAATGGTGTGCGTATCTGGAATGAGTGGGCCGATGAGAATGGAGATCTCGGACATATTTATGGTTATCAGTGGCGTTCATGGCCCGATTATAAAGGTGGTTCTATAGATCAGATAACTGAAGCAGTGAATACCATTAAGAATAATCCTGATTCACGACGCATTATAGTTAGTGCCTGGAATGTGGGCGATCTGGATAATATGAATCTTCCACCCTGCCATGCATTTTTCCAGTTTTATGTAGCAAATGGAAAGTTAAGCCTGCAACTATATCAGCGAAGTGCTGACATATTTCTTGGCGTTCCTTTCAATATTGCATCATATGCACTTTTACTTCAGATGATGGCACAGGTAACCGGTTTGCAAGCAGGTGAATTTATTCATACGTTGGGTGACGCACATATCTACGTCAATCATCTCGATCAGGTGAAACTTCAGTTGGAACGTGAATTCAGACCATTGCCAACCATGAAAATCAATCCTGATAAAAAAGATATCTTCGATTTTGTATTTGAGGACTTCGAATTGATTGATTATAATCCGCATCCACATATTGCAGGCAAAGTTGCTGTATAATAAAAAGGAAAGAAGTATGAGTAAAATAAGCATCATCGTTGCGATAGATAAGAACAATGCCATTGGCTTTCAGAACAAATTATTATTTTGGCTACCCAATGACCTGAAGCGCTTCAAAGCATTGACAACAGGAAACACGATATTAATGGGACGAAAAACCTTTGAATCTTTGCCTAAAGGTGCGCTTCCAAACAGACGTAATATCGTGCTTTCTTCAAACCCTGATTTTAGTTGTCCGGGAGCAGAACTATTTACATCTATTGAAGATGCATTAAAAAGTTGTACAGAGAATGAGCATGTTTATGTCATTGGTGGAGAAGGCATCTATAAACAAACTATTGCACTGGCCGATGAGCTATGTATTACCGAAATAGACGCTGCAGCAACTGAGGCTGATGCTTTCTTTCCTTTAATTGATAAAACTATATGGCATGAAAAAAGCAGAGATTTCCATCCTGCGGATGAGAAACATCTCTGCTCGTATACTTTTGTTGATTATTTAAGACGTTAAATCATTAATCTTCTTCCTGCGTATCAATCATGATAGGCATTTGTCTTTTAATCGCTTCGTGGAAAGAGATTAATGTTTCTGTACGTGCCAGACCCAATGGTTGTAATTTTTCATGAATTACACTTAGTAAATGGTGATTGTTCTTTGCATATATTTTTATGAACATATCATATTTACCTGTAGTAAAATGACATTCAACTACTTCAGGAATAGCCTCTAATGCTTTAGTCACAGAATCAAATGACTCAGGATTTCTTAAGAAAATACCAATATAAGCACAAGTTTCATAACCTATTTTTTCCGGATCTATTACAAACTCAGAACCTTTGAGGATGCCTAAGTTTGTTAACTTCTGAATTCTCTGATGAATTGCAGCTCCGGAAACATTACATGCACGAGCTACTTCCAGAAAAGGAATACGTGCGTTAGTTGCTATTAATGATAAAATTTGTTCATCTAAAGAGTCAAGTTGATGATGTCCCATTTTATATTCAATTTGTATTATCTTTTTTATCTATTATGCAAAGTTAGGCAATATTCCGGCAATAAATACTATAAATTATCACTTTTATTTGGCATATATCTATTAATTATAAATAGTTAGTATCTTTACAAAAATAATTTATCTTCACGAACTATGAAATTTAAACATTTATTTATCGTTTTATTTTCGATATTCATACACCAGCAACTATCAGCACAAGTTTTCTCCGATCATTTTGAAAACAAAACACTAAGAGTTGATTATATTTTTTCGGGTAATAATCTCAATCAGTCTATCTATTTAGATGAACTTATTTCTTTACCCGGATGGGCTGGTAGAACAACGCGATTGAACGAGGTTCCATTAGAAGGAAACGGGCAATTAATCGTTTTGAATCCTGCTTCAGGCGATACATTATATATGACATCGTTTTCATCTCTATTCCAGGAATGGGTTACTACTGATGAAGCCAAAGATAAAAGCAAAGCATTTGAGAACACTTTCCTCGTTCCTTTTCCCAAAAAACCGGTGGATATAGAGATTTCACTAAACAATCCGTCGAAAGAGAGAGTGGCTGTTTATAAACATCATGTTAATCCTGATGATATACTTATTCATAAAAAGGGAGAAAAGCATATTACTTCGCATAAATATATTCACGGAGATTCAACTTATAGAGACAGAATTGACCTTGCCATATTAGGTGAAGGATATACAGCAGAAGAAACTGAGCTGTTTTATGCGGATGCAAAAAGGGCATATGATGCAATCTTTTATTACGAACCTTTCGATGCGCTGAAAGATCGTTTTAATGTAGTTGCCGTTATGGCTCCATCAAAAGATAGTGGCGTGAGTGTACCTAACAAAGGGGATTGGAAAGACACTGCATTTGGCTCGAATTTCGACACATTTTATTCACCACGCTATCTGACCACCAGTCGTGTGAAATCTATACACAATGCACTGGCAGGCATTCCTTATGAGCATATTGTAATACTAGCCAATACCGATGTTTATGGCGGAGGAGGTATTTATAATTCTTATACATTAACAACGGCACATCATGAAAACTTCAAACCGGTAGTTGCGCATGAATTTGGCCATAGTTTCGGAGGTCTTGGCGACGAATATTTCTATGATGATGATATGATGGAGAATTTTTATGTCTTTAATGTTGAGCCATGGGAACAAAACATCACTACCCTCGTTAACTTTAAAGATAAATGGGAAGATATGCTTCCGGCTAATACTCCGGTTCCTACACTGCCCGAACAGGAAAATCTTTACCCTGTAGGTGTATATGAAGGTGGCGGATATGTAAGCAAAGGAGTTTACAGGCCAGCAAACGATTGCCGTATGCGTACCAATAATGCGCCTGAATTCTGCCAGGTATGTCAGCGGGCACTTCAACGCATTATCGATTTCTATACTGATAATTAACAACCAACTTAACTAAAGAATAATATGATTACGTTTAAACGAATTACCGCCTCAGACAAGGCATACTATGATTTTGTGATAAACCTTTTGGTAAATTCATTTCCAAAAGAAGAATACAGAGACCTGGACGAGTTAGAAATGTTTATCGAAATGAAAAAGGATTTTTATTTTAATGCTATTCTTTCTGATGACCAACCGGTAGGGCTGTTTAGCTATTGGGATTTAGGCAATTTCTATTATGCCGAGCATTTTGCAATCGATTCTACACTTAGAAATGGAGGCTACGGAAAATCATCACTTGAAGCTATCTGCAGCATACTCCATAAACCAGTGATACTTGAAGTTGAACGTCCTGATACAGAAATGGCTCAAAGACGTATCAATTTCTATGAACGATTTGGATTTAAATTATGGAATAACGATTATTTGCAACCTCCATACAGAAAAGGAGATGAATATTTACCCTTATATTTAATGTCATACGGTGTAATAGATGCTGATAAAGAATACGAAGATGTGAAGGATAAAATTTATACAGAAGTATATCAGGTAAAAGATTAAGTAACATAGTTATATAAAAAACTTTTAGCTGATTCATATTCTTAACAAATGAATTAAAGACATAAAAAAAGAGGTTTGAAATTAATCAAACCTCTTTTTTATTATTTATATCTCAGATAATTAATCTTCTAAAGAAGAAGAGTAATTGATCTTCAAAGCATATGCCTGACGGAGTGCATTTTTGATATCTGTTACGATACCCATCTTTGTATCTTTATCAATTTTCAGAGACACAGTCATCTGTGGTTGATCAGCTTCTGACATAGATGCACGTTCAGCGATAATGAAATCCTGGATTTCAGCAACTTCAGCAAACTGGTCGTTCAACTGGATACGGCTTTCAGCACCCATTTTCTGACGATATTCCTGAAGTGGTTTACCTACATAGATAAATGTCACCAAAGATTTTTTATCAAGCTTTTCTAATTCTGTTGCTTGCGGAACCTTAAATTCAACTCTTAATGAAACTTCACGCATTGTAGTTACCATCATGAAGAAGAACAACAGCGTAAAGATAAGGTCAGGTAGAGAAGAAGTGTTCAACGCAGGCATGCCACGTTTACCAGTATTATTAAATTTTCCCATTACTTCTTTTCTCCATATTTTTTAGGTTCAGCTTCTGAGATTTTCTGCGGATAGATTTCACGAACAGCTTTTTGTTGTTCTTCATTCAAATCTGCATATTTCTTGCCGAATTTCTCTTCAGAAATCTCATTTCTCAATTCATTATAAGCAGCTACAAGTTCATTCTGTACTTTAATATAAGCCTGATAAGAAGAACTACGGTCATTCTGTAAAGAAACAACATGCTTTTCAGTTACCATCACCGGACCAAAGAATTCTACTTCTTTAGATACCAGTTCAGGGAGATTTTCACTATTTTCTTTATTCTGGATAAATTCTTTAGTTTTTTCTCTCAACTGAGTTACGTCGATTACTTCACCGTTAACCATCAGCTGGTCATACATATTCAAGAACACCTGGAAGATATTACGCTGTCTTACCTTATCCTGATCATTATTCTCGATATTTTCGGGTGGAGGAGGCAAACGTCTTGCCAAACCTCTGTCCGTATCCATCGAAGTCGTAATCAGGAAGAAAATAAGCAACAGGAATGCGATATCCGCGGTTGAACTCGAATTAATATCGGGTACTTTTCTTTTTCCTTTTGCCATAATATTTATTCCTTAATTAAGTGAGTTAACAAAAAAATCTTCTTAAGATAGTTTTCTCCAGATGCTGCTAGCAATGATAGCAACAATTGTAGCACCTAATAAGAAATAGATAGTATAGATAAACATATCACTGAACTGCAACCAGAAAGGTACATTATCAGGGCCAGTATAAGCAGGAATATACAGTGTTTCAGCACTACCGATAAACCATGAAACAATCATTACAACAGCTAAAGCAACGATACCGATCAATGATCTCATTGCATTTGCAGGATGATCTTTCATTGTTGAGCCAAACTGGAACAAAGCAGCGATAAGAGTTACAGCAACTGCCAAACCAATCATCACATAGATTAACCATAACATAGCATCTGTGCGTGCAGGTTGCCACATATCAGGGTCAACGTTCATTAATACAGCCGAGCCATGAGCATCACCTCCTAAAAAGAATAGAAGGAGTACCAAAATAATGGCTGCAAACATAACGTACAAAGCATAGTACGATATTTTGTAAGTTAATTTACTCATTGCAGATTATTTTTTGTATTTCAAGTTATATTTGATGATCATATCAAGAAGAGAGATAGAAGAATCTTCCATTTCGCTTGTGATAGCTTCAATTTTAGCAAGAATGTAGTTGTAGAATAACTGAAGGATAACGGCTACGATCAAACCGAAGATTGTTGTAATCAAGGCTACTTTCATACCACCTGCTACTACTGTAGGAGAGATATCACCAACCTGCTGGATTTTGTCGAATGCCTGAACCATACCGATTACAGTACCCAAGAACCCTAAAGATGGAGCGATAGCGATAAACAATGTAATCCAAGAACAACCTTTTTCAAGGAAACCAGCCTGAACACCACCGTAAGATACTACAGATTTTTCAACTACGTCGATACCCTGATCGATACGCATCAAACCTTGATAGTAGATTGAAGCAACAGGACCTCTTGTGTTACGAGCGATATCTTTAGCAGCTTCTACATCACCTCTTTCTAAAGCATCAGCGATTAATCTCATGAATTTTTTTGTGTTGATTTCAGCAAGACTCAAGTAAATGATACGCTCAATACAGAAAGCCAAACCAATAACCAAAGCGATAGATACCAAAGACATAAAGAATGCAGTACCTTCGATGAATTTCACCTTCAATTCTTTGTGAATGCTTCCGGTTTCGAAAACTTCTTCAGCTTGTTGGTTAAAATCAGGATTTTCTACGACTTGAACTACTGCAGGTTCTTCTGCTACAGGTTCTTGAGCGCATACGGTTGAGCCAAACGTCAAGGCTCCCATCACAGCAAAAATTGCAAATAACTTTTTCATTGTGTGTCTAATTTTTAAGATTAATTAATTAGTAATTGTTATTATTATATTTATTTAATTCTCTGTTTAATCTCCATGCGGAGAGAGGGGGATTCGAACCCCCGATACGCTTTTGGCGTATACACGCTTTCCAGGCGTGCCTCTTCAACCACTCGAGCATCTCTCCCAAAACGTATCTACTTTTTTTTCAGCTACAAATGTATCCTTTTTTTTCTTCTTCAAAAGCATTACACCTGTTTTATATGAGATAAACCTCACAAATTAATATATTTTAAAATCTTAAAAAGCGAAATTGTTCACCTCAAACACCCGTAAAGTATTTTGTGAAGTTATCTCAGCCACTTCGCTTTCAGATTTACAGTAAATATCGGCTAAACGTGCCAAGATATAAGTCAGATAAGCACTTTCATTTCTTTTCCCGCGAAAAGGCGCAGGTGTGAGATAAGGTGAATCTGTTTCGAGTACAATTCTTTCCAATGGAATTTCTGAAAGAAAGGCAGGTAAATGAGATTTTTTAAAGGTAACTACACCGTTAATTCCAAGCATAAAATTATTAAACTCAAGTAAACGTGCCGCATCATTCTGATCGCCTGTAAAACTATGAAATATTCCTTTTAAAGATGTATGCTTATAATTATCAAGTATCGCTATAATTTCATCGAAAGATTCTCTGGAATGTATTACTACAGGTAAATTATATTCGAGCGCCCATTGCAACTGCTGATCAAATGCGTGCTGCTGTTCTTTCAGATAGGTCTTATCCCAGTATAAATCGATACCAATCTCTCCTACTGCCACAAAATTGTTTGGCTTGTCGAGATGCGATTTGACTATATCAAGCTCATCCTTATAATTACCGGCATTTATCGATGTGGGATGTAGCCCGATCATCGGATAACAGAAATCCTTATACTTTGCAGCTACTTCAAGCATTGGCTCTATCGAAGTACTGTCAATGTTAGGTAAAAAGATATGAGTAAGTCCGGCCGCTTTGGCGCGATCGACAACTATAGATAAATCTTCGTTAAATTCTTCAGAAAACAGATGGGAATGAGAATCTATAAGCATAAAATAGTCAGGATTGTTTTTCGCCGGTACGATAATAATAAATCACTCCGTACTCACGGCATTTATTGAGACGCATATCATTTGGCTGCGTATCTTTATATCTCTCTTCTACACCGTTCCAGATCGTAAGAATCAATTCATCAGCTTCATTACGAAGAACATTCAGTGCTTCGAGACTTCGTGCAGTTAATGACTGAAACGCTTTCTGGCGGTTGTAGCTTTCCAGGAACACATCATAATGGACTTTCACTTTGGCGATGGTCGGATTATAAATAGGAACGCCACCGGCAGCTATTCGTTTACGCTCACCTTCAATAATCTTTTCGCCCCACTCTGCAAGCAAAGCATCGGTATTCAGTTCAGGAAGGTTATAAGAATCGATCGGAAGTTCATAAAGCTTCTTTTTCGAAGCTTTAATTTCATTGCGCATCACACACATGTTTAATACCTGAATGAAATGAGTCAGATACAAACGCGCCTGTTTTCCATTACTATGATGCTTGCCGCTTCCACGAACCTGATCTTCGTAACACTTCATATAATAATGGTGTGCTACTTCAAACCGTTGTAAGAAGTTTCTTGCCCCGTTAAACGTGTTAAGTGAAAAAGGAATTTCACGTATGTTCATATTGCTACATTTATTAATAGCAATTTTCAACGCCCGCATACGAGCCTGATCGGTGTTTGGCAATCGTCTATAAGGCATACCCTGATTAAATTTCGCGTTTCATTAATGTGGTTACAAGTTCTTTAAGATCCTTCTTTTTATCATTATCCACTGCAATTTCATCCAAACATTCCATTGCAGCAATATAACTTTCTTCCATTTCGGATTCAACAAGCTTTTTAATGCCAAGCTGGTTATAAATATCTGTAAAGATGGCTATTTTCTCATCAGCATCAAAATCTGAAGCCAAAATCCATTCATTTAACTCTTCTTTTTGTGCCATATCCGCTTTTTCCATAGCCTTAATCAACATAAAGGTCTTTTTATTGCAGCAAATATCACCACCTATTTTCTTTCCGAACACAGCCGGATCGCCATAAACATCCAGATAATCGTCCTGCAACTGAAATGCAAGTCCGATGTGAATACCAAAATCGTAAATCAGTTTAGCATCCTTTTCTGTTGCTCCGCCAAGCATGGCGCCTATTTTCAAACTGGCAGCCAGAAGAACAGCTGTTTTCAGGCGAATCATCTCCAGATATTCATCGACAGTCACATTATGGCGACGTTCGAATTCCATATCCATCTGCTGACCTTCACAGATTTCAAGAGCTGTCTCATTAAAAAGATCGAGCACAGGTTTCAAATACTCTACCGGTGTATCTGCCAGATAGCGATAAGCCAGAATCAGCATCGCATCACCCGAAAGTATTGCGGTATTGTCATCCCATACTTTATGTACTGTCGGTTTATTCCGTCTTACATCAGCATTGTCCATCAAATCATCGTGTAGCAACGTACAGTTATGGTAAACTTCGATTGCCGTAGCCGACGGGTAGGCCTGTTCCACATCATCACGATAAAGATTATAAGCCATCAGCATAAGCAACGGTCTGATACGTTTACCACCAAGTGATAAAACATACTCCACAGGATCATACAATCCTTTAGGCGGACGGGAAAAGTTTAAATCTGCTATATGCTGGTTTATTTTTTCAAGAAGTTGAGTAGATGTATACATAATAATATAGGATATAAAGTATATATAACTAAAAAGGCTGCCCTAAAGCAGCCTTCTTATCATATTCTAACAGATTACTGCAATCTAAACATTACAGGAACTGTATATTTCACACGTACCGGTTTGTTACGTTGCATACCGGGTTTCCATTTAGGCATTGTGTTCACAACGCGCAAAGCTTCTTTGTCAAGATATGGGTCAACACCACGAGCTACACGAGCATCAACGATAGAACCATCACGATTAACAACGAACTGAATAATTACACGACCCTGAGTACCATTTTCCTGCGCAATTGTAGGATATTTGATATTCTTAGCCAGGTAAGACATCAACGCTGCTTGTCCACCGGGGAATTCCGGCATGTTTTCTACAACGTCGAAAATTTCTTGTTCTTCCGGTTCTTCTTCTTCGATTACCGGAGCAACAAATTTCACTTCTACAGCTTGTCCTGTTTCCTCACTTGAAGCAATCACAGTTTCCTCAACTTCAGCATCATCTTCCACAATTACAAGCTCTTCAGCTGCTTGTGGAACTTCGGGTGGAGGAGGAACTTCAATTTTTTGTTCTTGTTCCGTAATAGGAACCATTTCTTCTTCAAAGAACAAATCGGTTAAAGCCTGACTTGTATCGATCTGTCTGTCTCTTTCCGTCCATTCGAGCGAAATAAACATGAACGCCAATACAACCACTAAACCGATAAGCAGCCATGTAGTCTTCTTGTTCTCCAAGTCTGCTTTGGGTGATTTTTTAACTTCCATATAAAATATAAGTATTAATTATACGTTCCATTATCAGAACGCTTTTTATCTCAAAGACATTATCTTGTGCTTTTCTGCTACAAATATAACGCACATATTTGATTTAAGAAGTATATTTGGACACTTTTTTCGGCCACAATGTTAAAAAAGAATATAATAACATCACTACTATTACTATCATCTATAAGTCTCTTAGCACAAGATTCTAATAGTGTTTTTCAGTTTCTGAAACTACCGGTTTCGGCGCACGCTGCCGGACTGGGAGGTAAAAACATTTCGATAGTCGAGGACGACCTCACCATGGCGTTCCAGAATCCGGCCCTGCTTTCGTGTGTTGCCGACAACACGCTTAACCTCAATTATATGTATTACATAGAGGGAGTAAACACCGCCAGTGCCGCTTTTTCGAGAATGCTGGGCGACCGAGCCGCATGGGCCGTTGCCGCACAGTATGTAGATTATGGCAGTATGAAAGAAGTAACCGAAGAGAATATCGTACTCGGAACATTCAAAGCCAAAGACATGCTTTTTGCCGGCTTCTTCAGCTACGACTTCAATGATTACTGGAGTGGTGGTGTACGAACTAACCTCATCTACTCCAACTATGCCGACCGCAACTCTTTTGCCATAGGCGTCGATTTAGGTCTGAATTATTATCACGAATACAGCGATTTCTCTTTCTCGGTAGCCGCCAACAATCTGGGTGGTCAAATTGTTGCATTTGAAGATCGTCATGAAAAGTTGCCAGTCGACTTAATGATCGGTGCCAGCAAAAGACTGGCCCATGCACCTTTTCGCGCATCATTAACTTTTTACAATATCAACCGATGGAAACATTCAAAATTTCTTGACCATTTTGCACTCGGTCTCGATTTCATCCCAACCTCTTCTTTTTATGCCTCACTGGGGTATAACTTTCAGCGGGGAAGCGAGATGAAGATTGCAGGAGCCAGTAAATGGGCCGGATTAACTGCCGGTGTTGGTATTCATGTAAAACGATTTAAATTTGGTGCCGCATATGCGAAATATCATGCACATGCCAATTCATTTATATTTAACTTATCCTTCTTACTATAATATTTTATCACTTTATATATGAAAAAGATAACTATTGCAATTGATGGTTTTTCATCGTGTGGCAAAAGTACAATGGCCAAAGAACTGGCACATCAGATTGGTTATATCTATATTGACAGCGGCGCCATGTATCGCGCTGTAACGCTTTATTGTATTGAAAACAACATCATTCACGATGGAAAGATCGATACAGATAAACTAAAAGAGCATATTAACGATATTCATATCTCGTTTAAACTGAACGAACAGACGGGAAAACCGGAAACGTATCTGAATGGCAAGAATGTAGAAGACCGTATCCGCACCATGGAGATTTCATCAATGGTAAGTCCCGTTAGTGCCATCGATTTTGTACGCACGGCGCTTGTAGCACAACAGCAGGAAATGGGCAAAGCGAAAGGTATTGTTATGGATGGACGCGATATCGGCACTACAGTTTTCCCTGATGCTGAACTCAAAATATTTGTCACTGCAACACCTGAAATCAGAGCGCAACGCCGTTATAATGAACTTCACGAAAAAGGTGAAAATGCCGATTACGAAGACATCCTGAGCAATGTGATCGAAAGAGATTATATTGACCAGAACCGCAAAGTAAGCCCGCTGAAGAAAGCCGATGACGCGTTGCTTCTCGACAATTCGAACCTCACTCACGAGCAGCAAAACAAGTGGTTGCTCGAGCAATTTCACCGTGCCTGCGAAACAAAAGAATGACAAAGATTATAAATGATAAAGATTCCGGCTTCTGCTTCGGTGTGGTGAATGCCATTAATAAAGCAGAAGAGGAACTTAATAAAGACGGTATTCTTTACTGTCTCGGAGATATTGTACACAATAGCCGCGAGGTTGAACGGCTGGAAGCGCTCGGTCTTAACACCATCAACCACTGTGACTTTAAAGAACTTCATAATGTAAAAGTGCTACTCCGGGCACACGGCGAACCACCCGAAACTTACGAAATTGCCCGTCAGAACAACATTGAAATCATCGATGCCACTTGTCCTGTAGTTTTACGACTGCAACGACAAATCAAGTTAAAACATCAGCATAAATCAGATGAGGGACAGATTGTGATTTATGGGCAAAAAGGACATGCTGAAGTATTGGGACTTGTAGGGCAAACCAATGGAACAGCCATTGTTATCGAGAAAACTGAGGATCTTGATAAGTTGGATTTCACTAAAGATATTTATCTCTATTCGCAAACCACAAAGTCGCTCGAAGGTTTTGGAGAACTGGTGAAAGAGATAAGTTCACGCATCGCTCCCGATACGCGCTTTGAGTATTTCGATACCATATGCCGTCAGGTGGCCAATCGCATGCCCCGCATCCGCACTTTTGCAGCCGAACACGATCTGATTTTCTTTGTAAGTGGTAAAAAGAGCTCGAATGGCAAGATTCTTTTCAATGAATGTCAGTCTATTAACCCAAATTCCCATCTTATAGCAGATGCCAGCGAAATAAATTTCTCATTAATTCGTGAGGCAAAAAGCATCGGTATATGTGGAGCTACTTCTACCCCAAAATGGTTAATGGAGGAAATCAGACAAGCCATTAACAGCCATTTGGACTCAAACACTCTTTAACGTTATTTACCACAACAGCTAAGAGTTTGCTGCTTATTGTAGGATTTTACTATCACTTTTTCCTATATTTGCAGTGATATATGTAAAATTAAGATTGTTATGGGAACAGTAAAATGTATTGGTGTATTAACTTCAGGAGGTGACGCACCCGGTATGAATGCCGCAATCCGCGCTGTAACGCGTTCGGCCATTTACAATGGTCTGCAGGTGAAAGGCATTTATCGTGGTTACAAAGGATTGGTTACAGGAGAGATTAAAGAATTCAAAAGCCAGGATGTTAGTAACATCATTCAACTGGGAGGTACCATACTTAAAACTGCCCGTTGTGCAGAGTTTCTTACACCTGAAGGTCGTAAGACTGCTTACGAAAACATGAAGCAGGAAGGTATCGATGCACTGGTTATTATCGGTGGTGATGGTTCTTTGACCGGTGCACGCATTTTTGCACAGGAGTATGATATACCATGTATCGGCTTGCCGGGCACAATCGACAACGACCTTTTTGGTACTGATACAACTATTGGTTACGATACAGCTTTAAATACAATTCTTGATGCCGTAGATAAAATCCGCGATACAGCAACATCGCACGAACGTTTGTTCTTTGTGGAGGTGATGGGCCGCGATGCCGGTTTCCTTGCACTGAATGGCGCAATTGCTTCGGGTGCTGAAGCTGCAATTATTCCGGAAGTAGATACAGAAGTTGACCAGTTAGAAGAATTCATAAAAAGCGGTTTCCGCAAATCGAAAAACAGTAGTATTGTTATTGTTGCCGAAAGTGAACTTACCGGTGGTGCAATGCATCTTGCTGAGCGTGTAAAAAATGAATATCCGCAATACGATGTACGTGTTTCTATCCTTGGACACTTGCAGCGTGGTGGTAGCCCAACCGCTCATGACCGTATACTTGCCAGCCGCCTTGGTGCTGCTGCAATTGATGCAATTATGGAAGATCAACGCAATGTAATGATTGGTATTGAACACGATGAAATCGTATATGTACCTTTCAGCAAAGCGATTAAAAACGATAAACCGATCAAGAAAGATCTCGTCAATGTATTGCGAGAGCTTTCGATCTGATTTTTTCAACAAACAAATAAATTTGATTTTAAAGCCTGTCATTTCATGCTTTGCATGGATGGCAGGCTTTTTTTTGCTCTTAACTTTGTTTGCCGGCAAGCTATCACGAATATGTCAGAAATAGATTGCCAGCACACCAGACATAACTACCCAGTATGCTACCAATAGCTTACTGACTTACCATCAATACATCAAAAACAGGACATACATTCGATAGCTGCAGGCTAACCTTTTAGTAATTGCAGGTAATGCATTGCGTAACTTTACGATAAGGTTAACGTATTTTGCGATGTATAAAAGGGAAGATCCTGAAGAAAACAAGATTATAAACAATCATTTTTCAGGACATATAGAGAGATAAAAAAGAGTCAGAACATAAATATATTCTGACATACAAAAGAGGTAACAAACAGATTAATCAGTAGTTCCGGCTATTTTACGCTGTGCAATACATTTTCTGATATAATCTTCGAGAAAATCGACAGTACCATCTATTCCCAAAACAGATGAGTCGACGCATAACTGATAAGATGCCGCTACTCCCCACTCTTTGTAGGTATAATAATTATAATAAATAGCGCGTTTACGGTCTTTTTTCTCAATCATATTTTCGGCCTCATTCGCCGGAATATGATGATACAAACTAACTTGTTTGATACGAACATCCAATGGAGAAGAGATAAAAATATTTATTGCCAACGGATGATCGCGAAGGATATAATCGGCACAGCGACCAACGAAAACACACGATTGCGTATCGGCCAGACGACGAATGACATCACTCTGAATCTTGAATAAAGAATCATGGCTCAGACAATTCACACCGGTGTAGCTGGTATCATTGTAGAAAGAAAAGCGCATACCAAAAAGACCGCCCAATGAAAAAGATTCTGTCTCTTCATCGGCCTTCTCGAAAAAGTCAGAGCACAGACCACTATCTTTCGAAGCCAGAATAATGAGCTCCTTATCGTAAAACCCAATACCGAAACGTTTCGCCAGCTTCTCGCCAATAATTCTACCGCCACTGCCCAACTGGCGACCAATATTTATTACAAACTTGTCATCCATATTTCATTTCGTTTTCGTTGATTAGCAAACTTACATTTTTTCCTGTAAAAACTGAAAGAGAATACTGTTTTTTAAACTGAAAAGAAGTCATAAACCGATATTCTACTTCTTAAAAGCGGTATAATCTTTAATTAAAGACTAACTACAAAACAAGTTCAAGGAAATTCTTGTTATTACAAAACTCAATTTTATAACTTAAAAAAGGAGGTGATATGTTTTGTTATCAATGCCAGGAAACAGCTAAGAATCAAGGATGTACAGTAAGAGGAGTATGTGGTAAATTACCCGATGTAGCGGATTTACAAGACCTTTTAATCTTTCTTCTAAAGGGTATTTCGCATAGAACGGCTGAAATGCGTAAAAAGGGAACAAAAATAGCTCCGGAAGTAAACCGGTTTATTGTAGAATCTCTTTTTATGACAATTACAAATGCAAACTTCGATAAAGAACGTTTCGTAAAAAGAATAAAAGAAGCAATTGCCTTACGCGATTCGCTTGAAAAAGGCGAAGAGTCTTGCCCAAATTGCGATTGTCTGAGCTGGAAGTCGGACAATGTAGATGAAATGGAAGCGAAAGCCAAAAGTGTAGGTGTGCTTCATACAGAAGATGAAGATATCCGTTCATTGCGCGAACTGCTGACTTATGGAATAAAGGGAATGTCGGCTTATGCAGAACATGCCGAAAAACTGGGATTTGAAGATGAGTCGATTTACGATTTTATTCAGGATGGACTGATTGCCACCACACAACAGCTGAGTGCAGAAGATTTAGTAGGTTGGGTAATGAAGTGCGGAGAATTCGGCGTTAAGACAATGGCCTTGCTCGATAAAGCTAACACATCGACTTACGGCAATCCGGAAATTACCAAAGTAGATATCGGCGTAAGAAAGAATCCGGGTATTCTGATTTCAGGGCATGACCTGCACGATCTTTACGATTTGCTGGAGCAGACAAAAGATACCGGTATCGATGTATATACACACAGTGAAATGCTTCCGTCGCAATACTATCCTGCCTTTAAGAAATACAGTCATTTTGCAGGCAATTACGGCAATGCCTGGTGGAAACAAAAAGAGGAGTTCACTACTTTCAACGGGCCAATTCTGTTTACTACAAACTGCCTTGTACCTCCATTGCCAAATGCAACTTATGCCGATAAAGTATATACAACCGGCATTGTGGGATTCGAAGGATTCAAACATATTCCTGACAGAGAACCGGGCAAAATGAAAGATTTCTCAATCATCATAGAGCATGCTAAAAAATGTGCTGCGCCAACCGAAATTGAGCATGGTGAGATTATTGGCGGATTTGCGCACGCTCAGGTAGTGGCCCTTGCCGATAAAGTGGTAGATGCAGTAAAATCGGGCGCCATTAAAAAGTTTATTGTAATGGCCGGTTGTGATGGCCGCATGTCGTCCAGAAAATATTACACAGAATTTGCCGAAGCGCTTCCGAAAGACACTGTTATTCTGACAGCCGGTTGTGCTAAATACAGATACTTAAAGTTACCTTTGGGCGATATTGGCGGAATTCCAAGGGTACTGGATGCCGGTCAGTGCAACGACAGTTATTCACTGGTCATGATTGCGCTGAAACTAAAAGAAGTATTCGGATTGAGCGATATCAATGAGCTGCCGATAGATTATAATATTGCCTGGTACGAACAAAAGGCAGTTATTGTATTCCTCGCATTGCTATCTCTTGGTGTAAAA
Organism: uncultured Bacteroides sp.; assembly: GCA_947074195.1. Lineage (GTDB taxonomy): Bacteria > Bacteroidota > Bacteroidia > Bacteroidales > Bacteroidaceae > Bacteroides. The sequence goes on along the minus strand of CAMTOS010000005.1, from coordinate 22,186 downwards.
AATATACATTTAGGTCCTACTCTACCTGCGTTTGTATCGCCTAATGTACTAAGCGTGCTGGTCGAAAAATTTGGTATCGCAGGCATCACCGATGTAGAAAATGATATGAAGATATTCTTTGGATAATAATGAATAAAAAAAGAGATTCTGTCAATGGCCAGAATCTCTTTTTTAATATCATGAACAGTAAGTGATTACATCTCCTTAACCTTACCGCTTTTAAATTTACGGAACTGCCACACCAGCAAACAGAAAGCCACGACACTGGCTATCAAATCGGCAATTGGCATACTTACCCATACGCCTTTCTGCTGATAAAAGCGAGGCAATATCAGCAATAGCGGAGCAAGAAACAACAACTGACGGGTGAGTGATAAGAATATAGCTTTGCCCGGCATACCAATACTCTGAAAGAAGTTTGAAGTAACCATCTGGAAACCTACAATAGGGAATACAAAAACAACAATCTGCAAACCTTCAGCAGCCTGACGAATCAATTCCTGATCTTTTGTAAAAATAGATACAATAGGTGTCGGGAAAAATACGCCCAGTATAAAACCAAGAGTGGTAATGCAGGTGGCCACAATAATGGTAATCTTCAAAACATGAGTTACACGTTCAAAAGCCCGCGCCCCGAAATTGTAACCGGCAATGGGCTGCATTCCCTGATTTAATCCGAGCACAATCATGACAAAGACAAAAGCTATGCGGTTTACAATACCGAATGCCCCGATGGCCATATCGCCTCCATACTTCTGGAGCCCCTGATTAATGAGGATAATGATAAAGCAAGAGGCCATATTCATCATGAAAGGAGACATACCGATGGCAAGAGAATCGAGCACTATCTTCTTTCTTAAACGGAATATACCACGGTGAAAATGAAGCATCGCCTTTTTGTTACTAAAGAATTTGAACTGCCATATCAGCGAAGCAATCTGAGCAAGTACCGTAGCAATAGCTGCACCACGAATACCCCAGTCGAGCACGAAAATGAAAATCGGGTCGAGAATGGAGTTCAGAATCACTGTAGCAATTGTAGCATACATCGCCTTTTGCGGATGTCCTGACGAACGAAGAATAGCATTAAGGCCCAGATAGATATGGGTGATGATATTCCCGTAAAGAATAACCTCCATGTAATCGCGGGCATAACCGATGGTTTGTTCACTGGCCCCGAAAAAGTAAAGAATAGGGTCGAGAAAAATCAAAGAAAGTATCATGAATACCAAACCGATGATGATATTCAGCACTAAGACATTTCCCAGAATGCGCTGGGCAGTATCGTAGTCTTTTTGTCCTAATTTAACCGACATCAAGGTGGCAGCACCAACACCAACTAAAGAGCCAAAGGCAGCTGCAAGATTGATCAGAGGAAAAGTAATAGCGAGTCCTGAAATGGCCAAAGCCCCTACACCCCTGCCGATAAAAATACTATCGACCATATTGTATAATGAGGCTGCTGTCATTGCTATAATAGCCGGAACTGCATACTGTAAAAGTAACTTCCCAATTTTTTGGGTACCCAACGCTGTGGGTATATTTTGTTCGATCATATGAAATATTTAAGAGTTTGCAAAGATAGGTAATCTTTATTTAAGCCAAAAAGTAACGCTATATAAAAAATGTTTCGTACTTTTGTCCCAAATATTGAGTTAATACATTACGTAATGAACCTATTAGAACTTAGTGAACAGGAAATCATCCGACGCAACAATCTGAATGAGCTCCGCGAGTTGGGTATCGACCCGTATCCCGCAGCCGAGTATGTAGTAAATGCTTACTCAACAGATATAAAAGAAGAATTTAAAGATGATACCGAACCAAGACAAGTATCTGTAGCCGGACGCATCATGAGCCGTCGTATCATGGGCAAGGCGTCTTTTATCGAACTGCAAGACTCCAAAGGTCGTATCCAGGTATACATTACCCGCGATGACATTTGTCCGGGAGAGGATAAAGAACTTTACAATACAGTTTTTAAACGCCTTTTAGACCTTGGCGATTTTATCGGAATCGAAGGATATGTATTCCGTACTCAAATGGGCGAAATCAGTATTCATGCACAAAAGCTTACTGTTCTTGCCAAATCTATTAAACCACTTCCAATTGTAAAATATAAAGATGGTGTAGCTTATGACTCTTTCGAGGATCCTGAGTTGCGTTACCGTCAGCGCTATGTAGACCTTGTGGTGAACGAAGGTGTTAAAGACATCTTTATCAAACGCACAAAGGTATACAACTCTATGCGTGAATATTTCAACAGCCGCGATTTCATTGAGGTAGAAACTCCTATCCTTCAATCAATTGCGGGTGGTGCAGCAGCACGTCCTTTCGAGACTCATCACAATGCACTGGATATTCCATTGTATCTTCGTATTGCCAATGAACTTTACCTGAAGAGACTTATCGTGGGTGGCTTCGAGGGTGTATACGAGTTTTCTAAAAACTTCCGTAACGAAGGTATGGACCGTACACACAATCCGGAGTTTACAGCGATGGAAGTGTATGTATCTTATAAAGATTATAACTGGATGATGACATTTACTGAAAACATGATCGAAAAGATCTGTAAAGATGTAAATGGCACAACAGAAGTAAAAGTTGGTGACAATGTAATCAACTTTAAAACACCATATAAACGCGTGACAATGCTTGACTCTATCAAAGAGTTTACAGGTCACGATCTTCATGGTAAAACCGAAGATGAAATCCGTGCGATCTGCAAGGAGTTGAAACTTGAGGTAGATGAAACTATGGGTAAAGGTAAAATGATTGATGAGATCTTCGGAGAATTCTGCGAAGGCAACTACATTCAGCCAACATTTATTACAGACTACCCTATCGAGATGTCGCCTCTTACAAAACGTCATCGCAGCAACCCTGAACTGACAGAGCGCTTTGAGCTGATGGTTAACGGTAAAGAGCTGGCGAATGCATACTCTGAGCTAAACGACCCTATCGACCAGCTGGACCGCTTTATGGAGCAGATGAAACTGAGCGAAAAAGGTGATGATGAAGCGATGATTATCGATAAAGATTTTATCCGCTCGCTGGAATATGGTATGCCTCCTACTTCGGGTATGGGTATTGGTATGGACCGTCTGGTAATGCTGATGACTGGTCAGGTAGCAATTCAGGAAGTATTATTCTTCCCACAGATGCGCCCTGAAAAAGTAGTGCCTAAAGATGCGGATTCAAAATATACCGAACTCGGAATTCCTGAAGCATGGATTCCTGTATTTCAGAAGGCAGGTTACAATCTTGTAGCCAGTATGAAAGATGTAAATCCTCAGAAATTACATCAGGAGATTTGTGGTATTAACAAAAAGTTTAAACTGGAACTAACGAATCCTACAGTGAATGAAGTAACTGAGTGGATTCAGAAAATACAATAATATAAAAAGAATGAATAATTAAAGTTGATGGTATTAACCTTCTCTTTAATTATTCGTTTTTAATGAATGACATATATGAAATTACCTGGTAGGATAGCGATAGTGGGAGGCGGAAGCTGGGCAACTGCCATTGCTAAAATGTTTCTGACTCACGATGGAAGCATCAATTGGTATATGCGTCGCGAAGACCGTATTGCTGATTTCAAGAGATTAGGACATAATCCCGCATATCTCACGAGCGTAAAGTTCGATACCAAAAAAATTAATTTCTACTCTAACATAAATGATATTGTAAGAGAGTCGGATACGCTGGTTTTTGTTACCCCCTCGCCTTACTTAAAAAGCCATCTTAAAAAGCTTAAAGTAAAACTTAAGGATAAGTTTATTATCACTGCCATCAAGGGGATAGTACCGGATGACAATCTGATTATTTCTGATTATTTCGTTAAAGAGTATAAGGTTCCTGCCGAGAACATTGCAGTTCTTGCCGGTCCTTGCCATGCCGAAGAAGTGGCTCTCGAGCGCCTTTCTTATGTAACTCTGGCATGTTCGGATAAAGATAAAGCTCGCATTTTTGCCCGTCAGATCAGCAGCTCGTTTATGAAAACATCCGTTAGCGATGACGTTACAGGTATCGAATACAGTTCGGTACTGAAAAACGTGTACGCCATCGCCGCCGGTATTTGCAGTGGTCTGAAATATGGTGATAACTTCCAGGCCGTTCTGATATCGAATGCCATTCAGGAAATGAGACGTTTCCTCGATACTGTGCATCCGCTAAACAGAAATGTGGATGAATCTGTTTACCTGGGCGACCTTCTGGTAACCGGTTATTCTAAATTCAGCCGTAATCGTACTTTTGGTTCGATGATCGGTAAAGGCTACTCGGTAAAGAGTGCCCAAATTGAAATGGAAATGATTGCCGAAGGTTATTATGGTACTAAATGTATCAAAGAAATAAATAAACATTATCATGTAAATATGCCTATTCTTGATGCTGTTTACAACATCCTATACGAGCGTATATCGCCTATGATTGAGATTAAATTGTTGACAGATTCTTTCAGATAAGGAAATTTACAACCGATATATAACCTTTAAAATGATTTAAATAGTTATGATTAGTCTTAGTATTGAAAAATGCCTTGGCTTTGCTTCAAAAGAAGCAATCTATGCATGGGAACCTAAAGTAAAAGCTGCGCAGGAAGCGTTGGAAAACGGTACTTGTAAAGGTAACGATTATTTAGGATGGTTGCATTTGCCTTCATCGCTTACAAAAGAACATCTTGATGATATTAAAGCAACTGCTCAGGTGCTTCGTGAAAACTGCGAAGTGGTAATTGTAGCCGGTATCGGTGGTAGTTACCTTGGTGCCCGCGCTGTAATCGAAGCACTATCAAATAGCTTTACCTGGTTGCAGGATAAGAAAACAGCACCGGTTATTATTTATGCAGGTCACAACATCAGCGAAGATTATTTGTTCGAATTGACTGAATTCCTGAAAGATAAGAAATTTGGTGTGATCAATATTTCAAAATCAGGAACAACTACTGAAACAGCTCTGGCTTTCCGTCTGTTGAAAAAACAATGCGAAGATCAACGCGGCAAAGAGATGGCGAAGAAAGTGATTGTAGCCGTTACTGATGAGAAAAAAGGTGCAGCACGTATCACAGCTGACAAGGAGGGTTACAAATCGTACATCATTCCTGATAATGTAGGTGGTCGTTTTTCAGTACTTACTCCGGTAGGTTTATTGCCAATCGCTATTGCCGGTTTCGATATCGACAAACTGGTAGGCGGTGCAGTTGAAATGGAAAAAGCTTGTGGTCTTAATGTGCCTTTTGCAGAAAATCCTGCAGCACTTTATGCAGCTACACGTAACGAACTTTACAAAGACGGAAAGAAAATTGAAATCCTTGTAAATTTCAATCCTAAACTTCACTACGTAAACGAATGGTGGAAGCAGCTTTACGGAGAGTCTGAAGGTAAAGAGCACAAAGGTATTTTCCCTGCTGCTGTTGACTTCTCGACTGATCTTCACTCTATGGGTCAATGGATTCAGGAAGGCGAACGTACTATCTTCGAAACTGTAATCTCTGTAGATAAAGTTGATCACAAACTTGAAGTTCCTTCGGATGAAGATAATCTTGACGGTTTGAATTACCTTGCTGGTAAACGCATTGATGAAGTAAACAAAATGGCAGAACTTGGAACTCAGCTGGCTCACGTTGACGGTGGTGTACCAAATATGCGTATCGTTATTCCTTCACTGAGCGAAAACAGCATCGGTGGTTTATTGTATTTCTTCGAACTGGCTTGCGGTATCAGCGGACTTCTTTTAGAAGTTAATCCGTTCAACCAACCTGGTGTAGAAGCATACAAAGCAAACATGTTTGCATTGCTTAATAAACCTGGTTACGAAGAAGCATCTAAAGCTATTCAGGCAAGAATCTAAGCCATCAGGCTATAGTATATAAGAAAGCCATAAAAGATTGGAATAAGAGAATTAACTCTGAAAACAATCTTTTATGGCTTTTGTATTTTTACCGGATTGAGGTTAAAGTATAGCCGTATCCAGATTTAAATTAAACAATATAATTTCCTGGGCTGTTTCGCATTCAGCCTTTGAAGAGAGATAAAAGCTAAGTTTTACCGTATTATCTGTATCGATTTCCTGTACGGTAGCATTAACTTTTAACTGTGTATACATCACTCCATCTTTAAAACGGAGACGACCATTCTTCTCATCAGTCAGGTTTGCATCATTAGACACAATGCTATGAGCATAATTAATTTCTGTCATCAATTCATTATCCTTGTCTAACTGAAATGTCTGCAACTCAGAGCCCATACCATCCAGATACAGAATAACTTCCACCTCATCTCCGATACTCAGTACAGGCATCATGTCTGTATCATAAGCAAAGTTCTGAGTCAAATCACCATTCACAAACAGCTTTTCTACATTAATAATAGGACTGTCCGCATTGTCTGTGCAGGAACACAGCAAGAATAAAAATAGTATAGATATATAATTAAACTTCATGTCATCAGGGTTTATGTTCATACAAAATTAGATATTCTAAACGAATCTACAAAAATATTGTACCTTTGTATGCTGAAAATCAATAGGTAAAAAGAGATGATTCCCGAAAATATAAACTTAAAAGCCGTTTTATTCGATATGGATGGCGTGCTTTTCAATTCTATGCCCTATCATTCGAAAGCATGGAATGAAGTAATGACAAATCACGGTCTGGACCTTAGCAGAGAGGAAGCTTATCTGCACGAAGGACGTACTGCAGCCGGAACAATAAACATCATTTATCAACGTCAGTACGGTAAAGATGCAACGCAGGAAGAGATTGAAAACCTGTATAAAGAGAAAAGCAAACTGTTCAACAGTTTTCCTGAAGCCGAACCGATGCCGGGCGCATGGGAGTTACTGCAGAAAGTAAAAGCAGCCGGACTAACCATTATGCTGGTAACGGGTTCCGGACAACGTTCCCTACTCGATCGCCTGGACCACCATTATCCCGGCATTTTTAAACCCGAACTCATGGTGACAGCTTATGATGTGAAACATGGCAAGCCTCATCCGGAACCATACTTAATGGCACTTGAAAAAGGAGGATTTAAACAGGATGAAGCGATTGTTATAGAGAATGCTCCGCTCGGTGTAGAAGCGGGTGTTGCAGCAGGAATTTATACGATTGGCGTAAATACCGGACCTATACCTGACGATGTTTTGCTAAATGCAGGTGCAAGCGAGCTTTATCCATCGATGCAGGCATTGAGTGATGCCTGGGAAACGATTTATAAATAACTCTTCATCTATCATAAAAAAAGTGTTGCCTCTTTCGGGAAGCAACACTTTTCTTGTTATATCAAATGGCTGAAGCCTCAGCGCTTTTTGTACATTTGTTCGTAATAGTTCTGGTAATCACCGGTTGTGACTTCGGCAACCCAATCCTGATTGTTCAGATACCATTCGATTGTTTTAACGATACCTTCCTCGAAAGGAGTTTCGGGTGTCCAGCCCAATGTTTCGGTAATCTTGGTCGGATCAATCGCATAACGGAAATCATGCCCCAGGCGATCTTTAACGAAAGAGATCAGATCATCATTAATCCAGTCAATCATAATTTCGCCTTCTTCATTCTTCTCGCGCTTCTTCAGTACTTTGCGGTATTCGGGATTTTCCTCCATTAACCGACGTACTGTAGCAATAGTGATCTTCACAATTTCCAGATTGGTCTTTTCATTATGACCACCTACATTGTATACTTCACCATCTTTGTTGCTGTTAACAATCATATCAATTGCCTTGCAATGATCTTCTACATACAACCAGTCGCGAATATTAGCACCATCACCATAAACCGGAAGCTTTTTGCCCTCAAGAATATTCTTTATAATCAAAGGAATAAGTTTTTCAGGGAAATGATAAGGACCATAATTGTTTGAGCAACGTGAAATAGTTACAGGCAATTTATACGTATCCATATAGGCCATAACAATCATATCGGCACTTGCTTTTGAAGCGCTGTACGGACTGCGTGGTGATAAGGGAGTAGTTTCGGTAAAATATCCTTCTGCACCTAAGGAACCATAAACTTCATCCGTAGAAACCTGATGAAAGCGTATGCCTTTAGTCCATTTCGGATAACCGAATTCGTCTTTACCCACTACCCAGGCTCTGCGGGCTGCATCCAGTAGATTCTGAGTACCAAGAATGTTGGTTGTCAGAAACAACTGCGGATTCTCGATGCTTCGGTCTACATGACTTTCGGCAGCGAAGTTTATGATATAATCAAATTTATATTCAGTAAAAAGGTGATCAATCAGATCACGGTCGCAGATATCGCCACGAACAAAGAAACAACGTTCGTTGTCGAGATCGTTTTTGATAGTTCCTAAATTTCCTGCATAAGTTAAAGCATCCAGCACAATAACGCGGATGTCTTCGTGCTTAGCCAGAATATATTTCACGTAGTTAGCACCAATAAATCCGGCAGCACCGGTTACAAGATAGGTCTTCATACAATTCTATATAGTTTAATGTAATAGCTGAATTAAATAGTTGCCATATGCTGTGTTGGAGTGTTCAAGTCCAAGCTGATGTAAATGTTCTGTCGTAATCCATCCGTTTCGCCATGCGATCTCTTCGATACAACTCACATAAAAGCCCTGACGGTTTTGAATAGTAGCTACAAAGTTCGATGCTTCGAGCAGACTTTCACAATTACCGGTATCGAGCCATGCAAAGCCACGTCCGAAAAGTTCGACATGCAGTGTACCTTCTTCAAGGTAGCATTTATTCAAATCGGTTATTTCATATTCTCCCCTTTCAGAAGGCTTGAGTTTCGCCGCTTTGTCGACAACAGTAGCATCATAAAAATATAATCCCGGAACCGCATACTGGCTTTTGGGATTTTCGGGTTTTTCTTCAATCGAGACTACATGACAATTCGCGTCAAATTCGACAACGCCGTAAGCGCGCGGATCCTTCACGTAATATCCAAAGATACATGCCCCTTTCTCTTTGCATTGTTCCTTTGCATGTTGCAGCATAGCCGTAAAGCCTTGTCCGTAGAAAAGATTGTCACCCAAAATAAGGCAACCAGGTTCGCCATTCAGAAAATCGGCTCCCAGCACAAAAGCCTGAGCCAGTCCGTTTGGTTCCTCCTGAACTACATATTGAAAAGTCATTCCCAGTCTACTGCCATCACCTAACAAATCGCGAAACATCGGTAAATCGCGCGGAGTCGAAATAATCAGAACTTCGCGAATACCTGCAAGCATTAAGGTAGATAGTGGATAATAGATCATCGGTTTGTCATATACCGGCATCATTTGCTTCGATAAAGCCTTTGAGAGAGGATAAAGCCGTGTTGCAGAACCACCGGCAAGTATAATACCTTTCATATGGAGTTTAAATTATTAGGCAAAATAAGGAAAGATTTTTCACTTGGCAAAAAAAACATGACAATCTCTGTGTTAAGGATTCACTAAAATAGACAATAAAACGAGAAACCGCACAAATAACAGTCTTTAGTCAGCCAATTCTATTACTTCCAGGTCTTTAAATTCTTTTCCGTCAATGACCAGACGCACCATGGTTCGGGTTTTATGAAACCCTTGTTTACCGGCAGCGCCCGGATTAATATGTAGCATGTTCAATGTCTTGTCATACTTAACTTTCAGGATATGCGAATGTCCGCTGATAAAGAGTTGCGGCGGTCTTACCATCAGCGTACCAGCTATAGAAGAATCGTATTTGCCGGGATAACCACCAATATGCTTCATCAACACCTCCACTCCTTCAATCTGAAAGCGATTGACCAATGGATACACTCTTCTGATGTCCTGTCCGTCGATATTCCCGTATACTGCCCGCAATGGTTTGAAAGCCGATAAACGTTCGGCTACTTCCATCGAGCCTATATCGCCCACATGCCATATCTCATCGCATGATTCAAAGTACTTTAGGTACTTCTCATCCCAATAAGCATGTGTGTCTGATAAGATTCCAACTTTCGTCATTCTTTTCTTGTTTATGTGCACAAAGGTATTTATATTTGGGGAAATCTATACTTTATGGAGCACAATTATCGCTATTTCAAACGCGACATTAGCTGGCTGTCATTCAATTATCGTGTACTTCTTGAAGCCGAAGACACGAAATTGCCATTATACGAACGAATCAACTTCGTATCGATATTCTCATCGAATCTTGAAGAGTTTTATAAAGTACGTGTAGCCGATCATAAAGCAGTAGCCACCGGTGCCACCCGCGAAGATGGAGAGACAGTTCAGTCGGCCGCCATATTGTTAGATGAAATTAATAAGGAAGTAACCTGGCAAATCCGCCAGCGCATCCGTATTTACGAGAATAAGATTATTCCTGCCCTCCGGAAACATCACATCATTTTCTATCAGAACACAGAAGTTTCGGCTTTTCACCGGAAATTCATCACCGACTTTTTCCGCGAAGAGATCTTCCCGTTTCTTCAGCCGGTACCTATCTATAAAGATAAAGTCGTTTCGTTCCTGCGCGACAATCGCCTGTACCTCTCAGTGCGTCTGTTTTTAAATGATACTACAGAAGATGATCCCAATCATGTTCAGTACTTCGTGATCAAGATACCCTATAGTAAAGTGCCGCGTTTTATAGAGTTGCCCGAAGAAAAAGGCTATCACTATATTATGTATATAGAAGATATCATCAAGGCAAATCTCAATCAGATATTCCCCGGTTATCTTCTGGACAGAGCATTTTGCATTCGTATCTCACGGGATGCAGATATTCTGATAGAAGACACTACCAACTCTTTCGACCTGGTAGAGCAGGTAAAGAAGAAGATAAAGAAACGCAAAATCGGTGCTGTCTGCCGCTTTGTATACGATAGTCATATGCCACAGGATTTTCTTGATTTTCTGATCGAGGCGTTTCACATCAATCGTGACGAACTGGTTCCGGCCGATGCACATCTGAATCTTGAGGATCTGCGCTTGCTACCGAATCCGGTGAAGAATCTTCATAAGATAGAGAAGCCCAAACCCATGCGACTGAACAGCCTGGGTGAAAAAGGCTCGGTATTTGAATATATTGAAAAGAAGGATTTACTACTTCATTATCCATATCATTCATTCGAACACTTTATTCATTTTCTCTTCGAAGCGGTACATGATAAGAACACCCGAGAGATTATGCTGACACAATATCGCGTGGCTGAAAACTCAGAAGTAATTAATGCATTGATTGCAGCAGCACAAAATGGCAAGAAGGTGACGGTATTCGTAGAATTGAAAGCAAGATTTGACGAGGAGAACAATCTGGCTACAGCCGAAATGATGAAGAAGGCAGGGATTAAAATTATCTATAGCATTCCCGGATTAAAGGTTCATGCCAAAGTAGCGCTCATTCGCCGGAAGAGTGCCGATGATGACCATATCTGTGACTTTGCCTATATCAGTACCGGAAACTTCAATGAAAAGACTGCTAAACTCTATGCCGATTGTGGTCTGTTTACCAGCAATCACAAAGTGACACGTGATTTATATACGCTCTTCCGTACCCTTCAGGGAAAAGCGAACCCAAAGTTCACTACCCTGCTTGTGGCACGCTTCAATCTGATTAAAGAACTAAACAAGCTGATTGACCATGAAATAAAGCTGGCAGAAAAAGGAAAAGGAGGTCATATCATATTAAAGATGAATGCCCTGCAGGATACCACTATGATTAACCGGTTGTACGAAGCTTCTGAAAAAGGCGTAAAGATCGATCTGATTATACGCGGCATTTGTTGTCTTATTCCTAATCAGCCCTATAGCCGGAATATCCGTGTTACCCGCATTGTGGATAGCTTTCTGGAGCATGCACGCATCTGGTATTTCGGCAATGCTGGTAATCCTAAGGTCTATTGCGGCTCACCCGACTGGATGAAACGCAACCTCTATCGTCGTATTGAGGCAGTAACACCTATTCTCGATCCGGATATCAAGAAAGAGATGATAGATATGCTGCAAATCCAGCTTAAAGATAATCAGAAGGGATGTTTTGTGGACGAGAAATTACGAAACTGTTTCAAACCTTGCCACAATGGTGAGAAGGTTAGAGCACAATACACTTTCTATGATTATCTGAAGGCAAAGAATGAAACACCTTTGTAATATGTATGACACCTCCGTGCAATAAAAATATGCGTAATTTGCAACATTAAGTGTATATGCATATTTTATATGGAAACGATCTATTTGTGTATTGTAATTTTTCTATTCGCTCTTGCCATATTCGACCTTGTTGTCGGTGTGAGCAATGATGCTGTTAATTTTCTCAACTCAGCCGTAGGCGCCAAAACTGCTTCTTTCAGAACCATCCTCATTATTGCCGGTATCGGTGTTTTTGTAGGTGCATCCCTCTCTAACGGGATGATGGACATTGCCCGGCACGGTATTTATCAACCGCAGCACTTCTATTTTCAGGAGATTATGTGCATTCTGCTTGCAGTAATGCTCACCGACGTCGTGTTGCTGGACGTGTTTAACTCAATGGGAATGCCTACTTCGACTACCGTATCGCTGGTGTTCGAATTACTGGGGGGTACGCTGGCTCTTGCGCTTGTTAAGGTCAACACCAACGACGCACTCAATCTGAGCGAACTCATCAATACCGACAAGGCGCTCTCCGTCATCATGGGTATATTCCTGTCTGTAGTTATCGCTTTCTTCTTTGGTATGGTGGTACAATGGCTTGCCCGTATGATTTTTGCCTTCAATTATAAGAAGCACATGAAATACTCCATCGGCTTGTTTGGTGGTGTAGCAGTTACCGCAATCATTTACTTCATGCTGATCAAGGGGCTGAAAGATACGGCATTCATGACTTCGGATACCAAGACATGGATATACGATCATACCTGGTTAATATTAGGTAGTTCGCTTGCTTTCTTCACTCTGCTGATGCAGACACTATATTGGTGCAAAGTGAATGTATTTAAAGTTATCGTATTGCTGGGTACCTTCTCACTGGCTATGGCATTTGCAGGCAATGACCTTGTAAACTTTATCGGCGTTCCGCTAACCGGTTATTCTTCATTTATTGATTATACGACTAACGGACAAGCTTTTGGAGCTGATGGTTATCTGATGACTTCCTTGTTAGGTCCTGCTAAAACGCCTTGGTACTTCCTGTTTGGTGCAGGTGTGATTATGGTATTTGCGCTTTCTACCTCTAAAAAGGCACATAATGTAATTAAAACATCAGTTACACTATCGCGTCAGGATGAAGGAGAAGAAACTTTCGGTAGCACACCGATTGCCCGTACGCTGGTTCGTATCAGCATGAATATGGCCGGAGGTATCACTCGTGTAATGCCTGAAGGTTTTAAAAGATGGGCCAATACACGTTTCCGTAAAGATGAAGCAATTATTGCCGATGGCGGAGCATTCGACCTTGTACGTGCTTCGGTAAATCTGGTTCTTGCCGGTTTGCTTATTGCACTGGGTACATCTATGAAACTACCGCTTTCTACCACATACGTTACTTTTATGGTGGCTATGGGTACTTCACTTGCCGACCGTGCATGGGGACGCGATTCAGCTGTTTATCGTATCACAGGTGTGTTGAGTGTTATCGGCGGATGGTTTATCACTGCCGGTGCGGCTTTCACTATCTGCTTCATTGTGGCACTTATCATTCATTTCGGAGGGACTATTGCTATTATCATTATGATTGTTCTGGCTGTATTGAGTTTGATTCGCAGCCATGTCATCTATAAAAATAAAAAGAAGAAAGAAGAGAAGAGCGAAACGCTGAAACAGTTGATGCAGAGCAACGATTCTGAAGAAACACTGGAACTGATGCGTATCCATACCCGCGAAGAACTGACTAAGGTTTTAGAATACGCTGAAAACAATTTCAGCCTGACAGTAACTTCTTTCTTGCATGAAAACCTTCGCGGTCTGCGCCGTGCAATGGGTGCTTGCAAGTTTGAGAAACAACTGATCAAGCAGATGAAACGTACCGGTACGGTGGCTATGTGCAAACTCGATAGCAAGACCGTACTCGATAAAGGTTTATATTACTATCAGGGTAATGACTTTGCCAGCGAACTGGTGTTCAGTATTGCACGCTTGTGCGAGCCATGTCTGGAACATATCGATAATAACTTCAAGCCGCTGGATGCCATTCAGAAAGGTGAATTCGGAGATGTAGCCGATTCGATTAGCGCATTAATTCATCAATGTCGGACGAAACTCGAAGAAAACGAATATGATACAATTACCGAAGAAATCAGAATGGGCAATGAGCTGAATTCGCAGCTTTCTTATCTGAAACGTCAGGAATTGCAACGTATCCAAAGCCAGAAAGGCAGTGTGAGAGTAAGTATGGTTTATCTGACCATGATTCAGGAAGCACAAAATGTAGTGACTTACACCATCAACCTGATGAAGGTAAGCCGCAAGTTCCAGGAAGTAAGCAGGTAAAAAGATTATATCAGACGATAAGTCACAAAGAACCCCGGATTGGAAGTAACTATTTTCCAGTCCGGGGTTTATCATTTAATTCTAAAAAATATTGTGGATTTTACTTTAAAACAATTATGATTAGCTGTAAACCAATCTATCATTAATTCCAGGTTAGCTTGGGCAGAAAACTGCTTAAACAGCCACGAAGCAGATTTAAAGTAATTGGTTTTACAAGAACCTCAGAAGCGCCTGCCCCCATTGCATTTTCACGATCACTGCTAAAAGCATAGGCGGTTTGCATAATAATAGGTATATCTTTGTTTTCTTTCCGAATAATCCTTGTAGCTTCAAGACCAGTCATTATCGGCATTTTTATATCCATTAATATTGCTTCCGCCTTGTTTTTATATTCGTGAAATAGTTTTACGATTTCCTCACCATTTCTGGCCCAAAGAATATCACATTTTTTTCCGATTACCGCATTGATTAGTTTAAAGTTGCTTTCATCGTCTTCAGCTACTAAAATCAATGGACGATAGCCGCCATTTAAAGTCGCATTCATTTAACTAAAATCTTTATATCTGTTTGTTCTATCTAATCATTCCTAAAGTTTTGCAAGTTAGAAAAAAAAGAAAGATTATTCACTATCTTTGCAATTCATTTTAAAAAATAAGTATGATTTCAGTAGACGGACTCGCCGTTGAATTCGGCGGAACCACCTTATTCAGTGATATTTCCTTTGTAATAAACGAAAAAGACCGCATCGCTCTAATGGGTAAAAACGGTGCAGGTAAAAGTACCCTACTCAAAATATTAGCCGGCGTTCGCCAACCTTCAAAGGGCAAAGTTTCTGCTCCGAAAGACTGTGTTGTGGCCTATCTACCACAGCACTTGATGACAGAAGACGGACGTACTGTTTTCGAGGAAACTGCACAGGCTTTTGCGCATCTTCACGAAATGGAAGCCGAGATTGAACGCCTCAATAAAGAGCTTGAAACCCGTACCGACTACGAAAGCGACAGCTACATGGAGCTGATTGAAAACGTATCGGCTATCAGCGAAAAATATTACGCAATTGATGCAACCAACTACGAAGAAGATGTAGAAAAAGCTCTTCTTGGTCTTGGTTTCTCGCGCGATGATTTCCATAAACAGACCAGCGATTTTAGTGGTGGCTGGCGTATGCGTATCGAACTTGCTAAGCTTCTTCTGAAAAAACCGGATGTGATTCTTTTAGATGAGCCGACCAACCACCTTGATATCGAATCCATTCAGTGGCTTGAAGATTTTCTGATCAGCAGCGGAAAGGCCGTGGTGGTTATCAGTCACGACCGTAAATTCGTTGACAGCATTACAACACGTACCATTGAAGTAACCATGGGACGTATCTATGATTATAAAGTAAACTACTCTCAATATCAGCTTTTGCGCAAAGATCGTCGTGTTCAGCAACAAAAAGCATACGATGAACAGCAGAAGTTTATTGCCGAAACGCAAGATTTTATCGAACGTTTCAAAGGTACTTATTCGAAGACGCTTCAGGTGCAGAGTCGCGTGAAGATGCTCGAAAAGCTTGTGCTTTTAGAAGTTGACGAAGAGGATACATCGGCATTGCGCCTTAAATTCCCGCCTTCTCCACGGTCGGGAAGCTATCCTGTAGTTACCGAGCAGTTGGGTAAAACTTACGGGGACCATGTGGTATTCCAAAATGCATCGCTTACCATCGAGCGTGGTGATAAAGTGGCTTTCGTAGGTAAAAACGGTGAAGGTAAATCGACACTTGTGAAATGTATCATGAAGGAACTGGAGCACGAAGGCGCACTGACGCTGGGGCATAACGTACAGATTGGTTATTTTGCACAGAATCAGGCTTCCATGCTGGACGAGAACCTGACGGTATTCCAGACTATTGACGATGTAGCCAAAGGTGATATCCGTAACAAGATACGCGATTTGCTGGGTGCCTTCATGTTTGGTGGTCCCGAAGAATCGATGAAGAAAGTAAAGGTATTATCGGGTGGTGAGCGTACTCGCCTGGCCATGATTAAGCTTTTGCTGGAACCAGTAAACTTGCTGATTCTCGATGAGCCGACCAACCACCTTGACATGAAAACCAAGGATATCCTGAAGCAGGCATTGCTCGATTTCGACGGTACCCTTATTGTCGTATCGCATGACCGTGACTTCCTCGATGGTCTGGTAACGAAAGTTTACGAATTCGGTAACAAGAAAGTTAAAGAACATCTTTGCGGCATCTACGAATTCCTTGAAACAAAGAAAATGAGCTCACTCACCGAACTGGAAAAGAAAGCTTAATAACTCTCAACATACAATGACAACGGCTGTATCTTACGGGCTTCAAAACCCTGAAGATACAGCCGTTTTTTATTTCCATTACCCATTATCACTCTGCCGTGTATCCATAAGCTCCATACCGGCAAGCTATCAGTGAAATGCTGCATAGCGCTATGCACTTTTCTGCAGATAGCTTTGCAACAAAGTGCATAGCTATCTGCACCAACCAGCCAATGCATGGTCTGTTTGCCGGCTGTTATTCTTCTGATAATTTTACCGCCTGAAGTGAATATTTATGTATTACAGCTTCCATTTTTTATAGAATCAATCTATGATATAAGAAAGATTTTATGTAGATTTGTCCAATCTATTAAATTTAACAAATATGCCGAACTATGATTTAATCGCCATATTAGGTCCTACTGCTTCCGGCAAAACTCCTTTTGCCACTGCACTGGCAGCTCAGTTAGATACAGAAATCATCAGTGCAGACTCGCGCCAGATCTATCGGGAGATGGATTTAGGAACCGGAAAAGACCTTAGCGATTATACAATTAACGGTAAACAAATCCCCTACCATCTTATTGATATTGCTGAACCGGGTTACAAATACAATGTATTCGAATATCAGCATGATTTTCTTAACGCATACGATTCGATTAAAGCTAAAAATAAACTTCCAATCGTTTGTGGAGGCACAGGAATGTATCTGGAATCGGTGCTCAGGGGCTACAAACTGATGCCTGTCCCCGAAAATCCCGAGTTACGCAAAAGCCTGGAAGACAAAACGCTTGAAGAACTGACTGACATATTAAAACAATATAAGCATCTTCATAATTCAACCGATGTGGATACTGTGAAGCGTGCCATTCGTGCCATCGAAATTGAAGTCTATTATGAGCAGCATCCGGTGGAGGAAAGAGAATTTCCGAAGCTGAACAGCCTCATCATCGGCATTGATATTGACCGCGAACTGAGACGTGAAAAGATAAGCCGCAGACTGAAACAGCGATTGGATGAAGGCATGGTGCAGGAGGTGGAAAAGCTTTTACAAAAAGGTATCCCGCCCGAAGACCTGATTTATTATGGTCTGGAATATAAGTACCTCACGCTTTTCGCCACCGGACAAATGAGCTACGACGAGATGTTTACCGGCCTTGAAACGGCCATACATCAGTTTGCCAAGCGACAAATGACGTGGTTCAGAGGTATGGAACGTCGCGGATTTAACATCCACTGGCTGGAAGCCACATGGCCAATGGAAGAAAAAATCGATTCTGTAAAAAAATTGCTTATTGCATAAATATCTGGCAGCTTTTAAGACAAGATAGTTTCTGAATTAATAAAGATATCAGCATTATGAGTGTAGATCCACGAAAATGGGGAGTGATTTATAATCCTAAAGCGGGAACCCGAAAGGTAAAGAAACGCTGGAAAGAAATTAAAGAATATATGGATGCACGCGGTGTGTCCTATGATTATATGCAATCCGAAGGTTTTGGGTCGGTAGAACGACTTGCCGGTATTCTGGCTAACAATGGCTATAAAACCATTGTTGTGGTTGGAGGAGACGGTGCGCTGAACGATGCCATAAACGGTATTCTTAACTCTGATGTAAAAGATAAGCATGAAATAGCCATTGGCATTATTCCAAACGGTATAGGCAACTACTTTGCCGATTTTTGGGGCATCGATATGGATTATAAACAGGCGATCAACATCCTGATGAAAGGTCGCAAACGCCGCATTGATGTGGGCTACTGCAAATTCTTTGATGGCGAGAAACATCAGAAACGTTTCTTCCTGAATGCGATTAATATCGGTTTTGTATCGAAAATCGTGAAGGTAACCGATGGTACCAAGCGCTTCTGGGGCGTAAAATTCCTGTCGTATGTGGCGGCATTTTTCCTTTTGTTTTTCGAAAGAAATCTTTACCGCATGCATATTTGCATTAATGGTGAACATATTCGCGGCCGCATTATGACGGTTTGTATCGGCAATGCTCATGGCTACGGACAAACACCAAGTGCAGTACCTTATAATGGGTGGTTGGATGTATCTGTGATTTACCGTCCACGTCTGATTCAGACAATGAGAGGACTGTGGTTGCTGATTCAGGGGCGTATCCTTAATCATAAATTAGTGAAGAGCTTCCGTACCAAACGGGTGAAAGTGCTTCGTGCCCGAAATGCACCCGTGGATCTTGACGGGCGCATACTACCCAAACATTTTCCGCTGGATGTGAGCATCCTCCCCGAAAAACTGACTTTAATTATTCCATAGTATATATATATATCGATCTGAAAAACATCGATCAGACTGAACTCAAAACTATAATTATGATAGATAAACTTACGAATAACCCGGCAAACAATTTCTTCTTACTTGCGGGTCCTTGTGTTATTGAAGGCGAAGATATGGCGCTTCGCATTGCAGAAAAAGTGGTAAACATAACTGAGAAGTTGCAGATTCCCTACGTCTTTAAGGGTTCTTACCGCAAAGCCAACCGTTCCAGACTCGACTCGTTTACGGGTATAGGTGATGAAAAGGCATTGCATATCCTGGAGAAAGTACGAGATACATTCGGTGTGCCTACCGTAACTGATATCCATACGGCTGAAGAGGCGGCAATGGCTGCTCCGTTCGTAGATGTACTACAGATTCCCGCGTTTCTTTGTCGCCAGACCGATTTACTTGTGGCTGCTGCTAAAACCGGCAAGATCGTAAACATTAAGAAAGGACAATTCTTATCACCAGGCGCCATGCAGTTTGCTGCCGACAAGGTAATAGAAGCCGGAAACAATCAGGTGATGCTGACCGAACGCGGAACTACCTTTGGCTATCAGGATTTAATTGTAGACTATCGTGGCATTCCCGAAATGCGCACATTCGGACATCCTGTAATTTTAGATGTGACCCACTCTTTACAACAACCCAACCAAACGACTGGTGTAACCGGTGGTATGCCTCAGTTGATAGAAACTGTGGCCAAGGCTGGTATTGCCGTAGGTGCTGACGGACTTTTTATTGAAACCCACGAAAACCCGGCTGTAGCGAAAAGTGACGGAGCAAATATGTTAAAATTAGACCTGCTTGAAGACCTTCTTGTAAAATTAGTGAGAATTAGAGAAGCCATAGTGTGATTTTTCAGAACCTTATTCGACTAACAAGTTATAATGAACAATTATTTAATGAATTCAATATGAAAAAATTTACGCGATTTTTATTGGTTGCTGTATTATTTATCTGCGGTGGAGTATCTCAGGCTGCAGCACAGCAAATGCCTCCGACTCCTGTAGATCAGAATGTTCGTATCGGCAAACTGCCTAATGGATTGACTTATTACATTCGTAAAAATGCCTTGCCTGAAAACAGAGCAGATTTCTACATCGCACAAAAAGTAGGATCTATTCAGGAAGAATTAAACCAGCTGGGTCTGGCTCACTTCCTTGAGCACATGTGTTTCAACGGAACTACTAATTTTCCCGGAAACGGTTTGAGAGAATACTTAGAAAAAATCGGTGTGAAGTTTGGTGAAAACCTGAACGCCTATACTTCTATCGACGAAACTGTATATAATATCTCTAATGTACCCGTTACTGTACCAGGTGCAATCGATTCTTGTTTATTGATTCTTCACGATTGGTCGAACGACCTTACACTGGAAGAAGAAGAAATCGACAGCGAACGTGGTGTAATCAACGAAGAATGGCGTACTCGTATGAGTGCAGGTCAGCGTATGATGGAACGCAGTCTTCCACAAATGTACCCTGGTACTAAATATGCTACTTGCTTTCCTATCGGTACAATGGAGGTGGTAATGAACTTCCCTTACCAGGCACTTCGTGATTACTATGAGACTTGGTACCGTCCCGACTTGCAAGCTGTTGTTGTTGTAGGTGATATCAATGTAGATGAAATTGAAGCTAAAATCAAAGCGACTTTTTCTGACATTCCTGCACAACCTGAAGCTCAGGAACGCATCTATTACCCTGTAGATAATAATGAAGAACCAATTATTGTTATTGAACAGGATAAAGAACAACCTTATGTACAAGTGATGTACTTCAATAAACACGAAGCTACTCCTGACAGCGAAAAAGGTAATTTAGGTTATATGGTAGAAGATTACGCGAAGTCTATGATCACTACGATGATCAATACTCGTTTAAGCGAATTGCTTCAGACTGCTAACCCTCCTTTCATTTATGCATCAACAGCAGATGAAGGTTTCTTCGTGGCAAAAACAATGGATGCATTTACAGGTATCGTTATCTGTCAGGAAGACAATGTTGAAGGTGGTATCAGCACATTGCTGACAGAAATTGAACGTGCACGCAAATTCGGTTTCACAGCATCTGAATACGCAAGAGCACGCGCAGAATATCTTCGCAATCTTGAATCGGCTTACAATGAGCGCGATAAAGTTAAAAATGATTCTTATGTGAGAGAATATGTTCGTCATTTTCTTGACAACGAACCTATTCCTGGTATCGAAAATGAATATGCTATCATGAATCAGATTGCTCCAAACATTCCTGTTGAAGCATTAAATCAGATCGTTCAGCAACTAATTACTGACACAAATCAGGTTCTTACCTTGTTTGCTCCTGAAAAAGAAGGTTTGGTTCTTCCTACTAAAACAGCTTTAGTTGAACTGATCACTAAAATCGATCATGAATCATTGACTCCTTATGTTGACAATGTATCTGACGAACCATTGATGGCTGAAAAACCAAAAGGTGGTAAAATCGTTTCTGAAAGAGCATTGCCTATGTTTGGTGCTACAGAACTGACTCTTTCTAACGGTGTGAAAGTAATCCTGAAAGATACAGATTTCAAAGCTGATCAGGTATTAATGAAAGGTGTAAGCTTCGGTGGTAGCTCATTGTTCCCTAACGAAGAAATCATCAATATCAACTCATTGAATGCTATTGCAGGTGGTGGTTTAGGAAACTTCAGCGCAGTAGAGCTCGATAAAGCCCTTGCAGGTAAAAAAGCAAGCGTTAGTTTCTTTATCGGTGACAAAACTGAAGGAGTAAATGGTAACTGTTCTCCACAGGATTTGGAAACAATGTTACAGTTAACTTATCTGACTTTCACAGCTCCACGCCGTGACGAAGATGCTTTCTCTTCATTTAAAAACAGAACTAAAGCTTCTTTGCAGAATCAGGAATTAAATCCACGTGTTGCTTTAAGTGACTCTATTCAGGTGTCATTATACAACAATCACCCACGTGCAATTCGCATGAAATCAGAAATGATTGATCTGATTGATTATGATAAACTGATGACGATGTATGTGAATCGTTTCGAAGATGCAAGCGACTTTACATTCGTATTTGTAGGTAATATTGAAATGGCTACTGATAAAGAATTGATCGCTGAATATCTTGGTGCACTTCCTGCAATTAACCGTAAGGAAACATTTAAAGATAACAAAATGGATATCCGTAAAGGTATCTATACCAATGACTTTATCCGTCAGCAGGAAAATCCTAAAACTACAAACTTCGTAG
>CAMTOS010000004.1 GCA_947074195.1 uncultured Bacteroides sp. | reverse complement strand
GGAGTAAGTTTGCCACCCAACTCGACAGCACGTGCATCTTGTACCCAATTATAGAAGAAGTGTCTTTCGAGAAGTTCCATTTCATCCATTGCAGGAAGTATTTCTTCCATAAATGCAAGCTGCTTAGCCGCATTTTCAGGAGATAACGGACGGTTTATTGTGGTTGTGTTGCCATTTTCATCGTAAATAATATTAGTCTCCGCATCACAAGTAGGACCAGAGGCTGTAGGCCAGTATTCGTTTGTCCAGTTAGCGCCATTATTCCATTCAGTAATCCATACCGGACGACCATCGCCTTTATTAGACAATGTTCTTACACGGCTTTCCCAGCTTGAGGCATTGAGATTCTCTTCGTAGATATGTGCGACCATAAAGTCGACACGATAATTCAAACTATCAGCAGTTTTCATGAACCCTTCGATCCATGTCCATACACTGGATGGTGCAGGAGAACCTATACGCAAACCAGATTTAAACAAATCGGGCCATTGCATAATGGTTTCGTCAACTGTAGCATCCGACTGATCGTCGCGGTCGGGTTCGTTGAATCCCAACACATGCGATACATTATTTACACGATTAATATGGTTAAAATCAGGCCAGCCCAGATTATGACGCATAGGAGTATACTCAACATCGGGGTTGCCGGTATAAGCATCGCAATTCCAATCGTATGAACAAGCCGGATTCATAATACTTGGCATTCCGACACCACCTGACCAGCCTTTTTTGCCAACCCATTCCCATTTAAACACACGAACAAAAGAAACGAAGCTTTTTGTATCACCCTCTTTAGTGACAAGGCCTTCGGGAAGAACATTCACGATAAGATCTTCATCCGAGGCAATGAATACGCGACTATAACCTGTACCGCTGGCATTATTGGCAAGTGTTGCAGAGTATCCTTTCTTCAGAATAAATGATTTGATTTTATTATCCCAATCGTTCAGTTCATTGTAATAGGTATTTATACCAAATGTTTGCGAATTGCCCTGGCAGTTTTCTTCATCGAAAACAGTCATTGCAGCTGCCATAGTTTCATTACCATAAGGAATGATCACTGTACCATTGCCCCACTGAGCCACACGGATATTATTATTCTGCGATGCAGGCAATTTATCAATAGTGATTAAAGGCAAATAACCGGCAATCACATCAGAAGGTTTAACTTTATCAAAATACAACCAGGCTTCAGTACCCGATAAATCGACTGTTGAATTTTGTAAAGGATGGCTATCGCTTACCAAGTGAAGTTCAGACTTACCCGATAATGAGATATTGGTATTGATAAATGTAAGATAAGACAAGTTGACATCAGAAAGATTTAATGATTCTTGCGGCATTGTACCATCGGGCACGGGAGCAAAAGCACCATCTGCATCATAAGTTACTGATTTGATGAGAATATCTGCATCACCTTCATAATTTTTTCCTACAATGATACGAGCTTCTGCAGTAGCTTCAATCAGATTTAGGTTGGCAATGGCATACATACCCCATCCACCCGTGAAAGTGAGATAATAAGTTCCTGCTTCCTGTGTGGTGAAACCAAAAGAATCCGGAATCAGATCTTTTGCTTCATAACAATAGAATGTTTTATTGCTGAGTTCCTGAGTAGATCCACCATCTTTACTAATAGCTACGCGAACTGCTTTATCGCTGATATTAGCAGGGTTTGAGGAGTTATAGTTTGACCAATAGGCAAGATCCATTGAAAACAGATAAGTGGTATTGGCTTCGAGCTGTATAGGATAAGCATAATAATCAGTATTATTGTTATTGCTGTCCCAGCGTACAAAAAAGAAATTACCACTGTAATTATTCAACGCATAGGTGTTTGGCGAATTCTCGAAGCGTGAATTTGGCCATGAATCTTTATATATACCATTATTATATAATTGCCAGCCATGCGATTGAGGAGTTGGTTTACTTCCGCCCCACCAGTAGTCTGCAGGTATAGCATTCGAAATCAGATTTGTCTGATCTCCGTTGTTGGCAATCGAGCTAAACGGATCGTATTCCTGACCATCAATCAGAACATTAACAAGTTCTTTTGCACGTGTGGTAATATAATAACCATTCTTGTATATATGTACATTGTTATCTTCTACCACAAAACGTAGTTTCTGATCAATAGTTCCCGAAGTAATGATGGATTCAATGGACTGAAGAGGGTTAGACCAACTTAGAGATTGTGTATTGACAGATGCTCTGAAACCCTTTCCACCGGTATCACTGGTCTCAACATCGAGTCCACGACCATCTGCATGGTTTACACGGGTCAATACTTCGAGCGTATAATTACCATCTGCCGGTGGAGTTATATCAGTCGTTTTGAAAATATCGACTGAACTGGTAGTAATGGATTTGTCTTGCAACAACGTTACCGGCAAATCCTTTTTTTGAGTTAGAGAAGGTTGTTGCGCCATCAGCAGCGATAATCCTCCCCCGAATAAAAAGAAAGTGAGTAATTTTAGCTTTCTCATAATGTTTTAAATATTAATTAGATTATTGTGAGATAATAGATCTTCGCAACGGTTAATCGTAAAGGTTAAAAAGCAGAAGCAAATTTAGAAAGCTATATGTAGTGGAATATCTGATTATAAGTATATGAGGTCGAATTTCTTTTTATCATCCATTTATATGCATAATTCCACCTGATAAGTGAATAGCTAAAATCAGAGGTAGATAAAAAGAATGTATTTGTATAATTTATATCTTTGCAGAAAGAAACTGTAATTAAACCTATATGAGAAATATGAATATTAAAACCTTTTTTACAATGGTGGTTGTTGCCATGGTTAGTTTATCTTTTTTAAACGCATGTGATAAAAATGATAACTCAAAAGATATCGTATATGGTTATGCAACATTGCTGTCATATGATATACCCGATGATGCAACGACAGAAGATTCTGAAAAGCTTTCTGATTATCTTGCTTCAAAAGGTTATGATACCAATGCCTGGCTGATTAATGCTTCTGATCTTAAAGAAGCTGATAATATCGCTTTGGAAAGATTTAAAACGCTGACTGATAAAATGACCGTTGCAGAAATCAAAGCCTTGCAACTGCCTGAAAAAATGGGTTATTCGCTGACTCTGGTTAATATTTCGCATAGTACAGATTATACTTATCTGGCTAAATGGAATTACTTGAATGGTGAGATATCTTATAAAACAGAATAATCTGATAACTAAAAATAAAAAAGCGGGCTGAGATCATTAAAATCTCAGCCCGCTTTTTTATGAATATATTGGAATTTGTTTTATGACAAGAATGAAATTAAGACGCCGGCCGCTACTGCCGAACCAATGACGCCAGAGATATTGCTTGCCATGCAATATTGTAAAACATGGTTTTTAGAGTCATATTTCAGAGCAATTTCATTGGCTACACGACTTGCCATAGGTACAGCACTCAAACCGGTTGCACCAATAAGCGGGTTAATCTTCTTCTTGCAAAAGATATTGAAGAGTTTTACAAAGAAAATTCCTCCGGCAATACTGAAAGCAAAAGCGATAAAACCGCCGATGATAATACCGATGGTCATCCAGTCGAGGAAGGCTTCGGCAGTCATCGTTGCGCCAACAGATAATCCCAGGAAAATAGTCGCAGCATTCATAATGCCGTTTGATGCTGCATCGAACAAGCGGAATGTGTTACTTCCGATTTCTTTCACAAGATTACCAAACATCAACATACCAATCAATGGAACTGATGTAGGCACAAAGATGGCGACAATGACAGTGACTACAATTGGAAAGATAATTTTAAGAACGCGGAGGTTCTTTATTTCTACTGAAGATGGGAACTTCTTCTCTTCAGCTTTCATATTGATACTTAGCTCTTTCTTTGAACATAGCAAACGAACCACCAAAGGCACAATTACCGGTACTAAAGCCATGTAAGAATAGGCTGCGATAGCTACCGGTCCTAACAAATGAGGAGCCAGCTTAATGGTTGTGAAGATTGCGGTAGGACCATCGGCACCACCAATAATACTCAAAGAACCGGCATCGCGCGGAGGGAAACCAATAAGGATGGCAACCAAAAGAACTGAGAAAATACCGATTTGTGCCGCAGCACCAAAGAAAGATAAGCGAAGATTACGAAGCATCGGCCCGAAATCTGTCAATGCACCTACGCCCATGAAAATAATTGGAGGAAGAAAACCTGTTTTAATCAGGGCATAATAGATAAAATTCATTATACCAAGCTCGTGCGCAATATCATGCAAAGGCATCTCCCATATATTTTGCAACATCCCGTTTACCATGATCATTCCATTTTCATCGGCTTGTACCACACCCATTCCTCCACCAGGGAAATTGGCAAGCAATACACCGAATGCAATTGGGACTAACAGCAATGGTTCATATTGTTTTTTTATTCCCAGATAAAGTAATATGAAACCAATGACATACATTATCAGAAACTGCGGTTCAGTAACAAAGCTATTGAATGCAGTCATATCATAGAGTTTTTCGAATATATCGTTCATCGTGCTTATCCAATTTTCATTAATACATCATCTTCAGAAACTGCATCACCACTGTTATAACAAACTGCTGTAACTGTGCCACCGAATTCAGCGCGAATCGCGTTATAGGTTTTCATAGCTTCTACATAACAAAGTACATCACCTTCGTTTACTTTATCGCCAACCTGTAAAGCGTGTTCTTGCGCATTTTTAGTAAGGAAGAATTTACCTTCGAGAGGTGAAACTACATCTTTACCTACTCCATCAATGAGCGGTGCAGCAGTTGGTGAAGCCGGAAGATCTATATCGCCATAAGCAACAGTTACTTTATAGGCTTGTCCGTCTACCTGAACGGTCAGTGTCTTTGGTTTAGCATCTTCCAATGGATCTTTATCTTTTTCCTTCTTCTTCTTCTCTACATCAGCAAGAAAATCTTCCTTAGCCTTACCACTTTTATAGGCTTCATATTGTGCAGGATGCATGGCATATTCGAAAAGTTCTTCATCATCCTGGCCAACATCCCATTTATTTTCTTTCATCAGTTTGCGATATTTATCCAAATCATCAGGATAATTATCCTGTGGATCGCCTGTAAAGAATTTACGGCCTTCGCGTTCAGCCTTTTCAATAATTTCCGGTGCAAGAGTGCCAGGTAACTGACCGGCTTTACCAAGTATCATATCCCAGATATCATCGGCAATCATTCCCCAACGCTCTTTCCCTTTTTCCATGGCAATGACATTCATCATGGCCAGATTTTTGACATACTGACTGAATGGTGTTACCAATGGCGGATAACCTACCCGAGGCCATACATATGCCACTTCATCAAAGAGTTTAATCAGCAATTGATCTTGCGTCATAAACGGCAGATTGTGTTTAGCCTTATATTTATTGATTGATTCGAGATTTGAATCAAGGTCTGCCATGAGACTACCCATCATACCACCGGGAAGTCCGGGACCAATCAGCAATGAATTCATTAAACGGTTTTTCGGACTGATATATAATCCAAGGAAATCATCCATAAACTCCTGAATCAGGGCACGTAAACGCATATAGGCTTCCATGTTAATTTCAGGAACTTTAAAACCTGCATCTTTCAGCATGGCCTGCACACTGATAAGATCGGCATGACCTGTTCCCCATGATAATGGTTCCATACCCACATCGATATAATCACAACCCGCTTCACAAACTTCGAGGATACTCGCCATATTGAGTCCGGGTCCAGCATGGCTATGATACTGAACAATCACATCGGGATGCTGTGCCTTGATATTGGCAACTATTTTACCTAAAGAAACCGGACGACCAATACCTGCCATATCTTTGATACAGATTTCATCGGCACCAAGGTTGATTAGCTCAAGTGCCATATCAGTATAATATTCTACCGTATGAATTGGCGAATGAGTAATACTTAAAGCTGCCTGCGAAATCATTCCGGCTTCTTTAGCATATACAATTGAAGGGGCAATATTGCGAATGTCATTCAGACCGCAAAAAGTACGGGTAATGTCTGTACCTTGTGCTTTCTTTACTTTATAGAATAATTTACGTACATCGGCAGGAACAGGACTCATACGAAGACCATTGAGAGCACGGTCAAGCATATGTGTTTGAATTCCTGCATCATTAAAAGGTTTAGTCCAGTCGCGAACCGCACGATTAGGATTTTCACCAAACAATAAATTTACCTGTTCAAAACCTCCCCCATTTGTTTCAACGCGGGCAAAACATCCCATTTCGATAATTGCAGGTGCAGCTTTTAGCAACTGATCAACACGTGGAACATATTTACCGGCACTTTGCCACATATCTCTGAAAACCAAGCTGAATTTAATCTCTTTCTTCATGTTTATTTCGTTTTTTCGATGCGATTAGGATCGTTATGATTTAAATTTTTTCGACTTTAGTAATCTTACCTTTACCCTGAGTAACTACACTAACAGCCGATGTAATGGCGGCAAGTACATGTGATGGAATTGCTGCTGGAGATTGTGTCTGTTGTTTAGGAGTAATGATTTCTTCGGGAACATATTTATTCACAAATAAAATCAATAGTTTCCCGATGAAGATAATAAGGAGCAGAATGACTATAACAGTAGCCATACCCACTACCATAAGTAGTAATGCAGTTCCGAAATTTTCCATATAATTTAAATATTAGTAAAATTGTTTATTTTTAAGAAACGCCCGAAAATAGTAATAAATTAACAGAATATAATGGTTTTAAAGAATAAAAAATGCTAATTCTTTATGTTTTTATTGACAGCTATTACATATAAGCAACAAAAAAAGGGAAACTGAAAGTCATAACTCTCAGTTTCCCGCATATAAAAAGTATATCTTTTTCTAAATAATCAGAATTCGCTGCTGAAGTGGAATCGAATATTCTTAAAATCCATTTGAGCCATCTGCAACACATAAGAAGAGTCAGCCAAAAAGACATCACGACCATCACGATCTTTTGCCATGTACTGATACTTACGCTTTTTAAATGCTTCGAGTTCTGCCGCATCATCACTTTCGATCCAGCACGCTTTGTAAAGACTTACCGGCTCCCAGCGACAAGAAGCATTATACTCATTAAGCAAACGATACTGTATTACCTCGAACTGAAGCTGACCAACAGTACCGATAATTTTACGTCCGTTGAATTGATTGACAAACAACTGAGCAACACCTTCGTCCATTAATTGATCGATACCCTTCGCCAATTGTTTCTGTTTCATCGGATCGGCATTCTCAATATATTTAAACATTTCAGGAGAGAAGCTTGGCAAACCGCGGAAATGCAACAATTCACCTTCAGTCAGCGTATCGCCAATCTTAAAAGTACCATTATCTGGTAAACCGATAATATCACCGGCATATGCTTCATCTACAGTAGTTTTACGCTGAGCCATAAACTGTGTCGGAGAAGAGAAACGAATAGACTTACCATTGCGCACATGGAAATATGGCGCATTACGGGTAAATTTACCTGAACATATTTTACAGAAAGCAACACATGAACGATGGTTGGGATCGATATTGGCAGTTATCTTGAAAATGAAACCAGTAAATTTAGGTTCTTCAGGTTCCACTTCACGCTCTACTGCCTCAATTGGTCGAGGACTTGGAGCAATTTGCACAAAACAATTAAGCAACTCCTGAACACCAAAGTTATTCAAGGCAGACCCAAAGAATACAGGTGCAGTATGCCCTTCAAGATATTCCGTCTGATCTAATTCCGGGTAAACGCCTTCAATCAGTTCAAGATCGTTACGAAGTTTGTCAGCAAGATGTGTTCCAATTTGATTATCCAGTTCTTCGGAATTAATATCGACTTCGATTTTTTCAGTAACAATTTGTTTTGAAGGCTGGAAAAGATCGAGTTTATTTTCATAAATATTATAAACCCCTTTAAAACGCATACCCTGTTCGATAGGCCATGTCAGCGGACGAACTTTAATCATTAGTTCTTCTTCAAGTTCATCGAGCAAGTCGAAAGGATCTTTACCTTCACGGTCCATTTTGTTGACAAAGATAATAACCGGCGTATTACGCATGCGGCAAACTTCCATCAGTTTACGCGTTTGCGTTTCTACCCCTTTCGCACCATCAACTACAATAATAACACTGTCTACGGCAGTGAGAGTACGATATGTATCTTCTGCAAAATCCTGGTGACCAGGTGTATCAAGAATATTTATTTTATAATCCAGATAATCGAATTCCATAACCGATGTTGTCACCGAGATACCACGTTGTTTCTCGATTTCCATCCAGTCGGAAGTAGCTGTTTTCTTGATTTTATTACTTTTTACCGCACCAGCAACCTGAATCTGACCTCCGAATAAAAGGAGTTTTTCGGTAAGAGATGTCTTACCGGCATCAGGATGTGCAATAATGGCGAATGTACGCCTTCTGCTTATTTCGTTTTGATTAGCCATTCGAATGATATCGTCAGTAATATATTTATTTTATTATTTTTATTAAGTAAGCTGAACTATACATCTGGTAAGACTTTCTTCCCAGTGAGGAATATCAACTTTATAATCTGCCTTAATTCTGGATTTATCGAGCACAGAATAAAAAGGACGGTGGGCGCGAACAGGATAATCTGCGGTGTGAATTGCATTTATCCTACAATCTGTAATATTTGCTATTCGATGTATTGCTACTGCAAAGTCATACCACGAACAAACACCTTCATTGCTATAATGATAAATTCCACGGTTAATACCCTTATCAATAATTTCAAATATCAATAAAGCAAGATCTCCGGCAAATGTAGGGGTACCAATCTGATCGAAAATAACATTAATGCTTTCTCTCTCTTTTCCTAAGCGAAGCATTGTTTTTACAAAATTATTCCCGTATTGTGAATATAGCCAAGATGTACGAATAATCATTGTATCGTGACAATTCTGAAGCGCCGCCTTCTCACCTGCAAGTTTTGTAGAACCATAGACTGATGAAGGAAAAGTTTCATCAGTTTCCGTATACGGACGGTAAGAATGTCCGTCAAAGACATAATCGGTAGAGATTTGAATTAGTTTAGCGTTATTGGAAGAGGCCGCTTTTGCAAGATATCCTACTGCCTTATGATTCAATAAATCACAAAGTTCTGCCTGATCCTCGGCTGCATCAACTGCTGTAAAAGCTGCACAATTAATAATCAGTTGAGCCCCGCATTTATTTACATAATGTAAGAGAGCTTCTTCATTGGTAATATCAAGCTCGTTTATATCCGTAAAATAATAAATATGCTGTGGATTCAAAACAGACAATAAATGCAACTCTCTACCAAGTTGTCCGTTAGCACCGGTAATTAGTATTTTCATTACCTATCTTAATCTTCTAATTTAAGTTCGCCTTTTTTATCTTTATCATAATAATTGGCAAGCATAGATAATAAAGCACTTATGGCATCAATTGCTTTCGAGGTTTCTTCACTTAATGTCTTTTTTTGAAGGCGAAGAAGAAATACACCATACAATGCTTCGAAGCAAGTTTCAAGTTCCGGTTCTTCTTTATCACCATTTTTATGGCGTAACTCTACTATAAAAGGAAGAGCTTTATAATAGGCCGCATGATAATAAGGAAATTTTGATGAACCCAGGAGATGCTGATGCAGATCTGTTAATTGCAAAAGAACATTCTTATTGATTTGCAGATGACCCTTCTCGGTTACTCCATCATGTCGCATCATTTCAAGAAGATTCCCATACCATTCACGCAATTCCCTTTGTTCTTCTTCGGGATACTGGTTAATAATATTTGCTTCTATTATATCGGCATTACATTGATTTGCACGTATCAGA
Source organism: uncultured Bacteroides sp. (assembly GCA_947074195.1). Lineage (GTDB taxonomy): Bacteria > Bacteroidota > Bacteroidia > Bacteroidales > Bacteroidaceae > Bacteroides. The sequence continues at coordinate 55,407 of CAMTOS010000004.1, read as the reverse complement.
TCTTCAACCTGCCACATATAGATGAGGTATTCTGCAATATTTCTCTCACGTAATTGTTGCGCTATTTTCATAAATTATATCCAACCGTTTTTTGAAAGTTAATATAAAGATTCGCCTATAAATGTATAAATCAAACCAATAAGTGATACAAGCATAACGATACCTCCGATGATTCGGTTCATAATCCAAATGCCGCGCACATTGAATTTCTTTTTAAGCATACTGATACCGAAGCTTAGAAGGAACCACCATAATAATGCTCCTAATGCTATTGAAAGATAACCTGTAACAGTTTCGATGAGCAATACTCCCGGCTGCATAAATGCAAATCGTGCAAAAAGAGCTATAAAGAGAAATATAATGAGCGGATTAGATAGTGTTACCAGAAATGCCGTAAAAAAATTGTGCAGGTAACTTCCTTTCTTTGCAGAAGGAGGTCGGATAGAACTTACCGGATTGCTCCGGAAAGTATAGATACCGAAAATAAAAAGCATTATACTTCCAAATAATTGTAAGTAAAATATATTTTTATTGATATACTCAAAAATAAAACTCATGCCATAACCGGTAATTAAAGCATATGCAATATCACTTACACAAGCACCAACACCAGTAGCAAAACCATACCAACGCCCTTTATTGAGTGTACGCTGAATGCATAATACGCCAACAGGACCCAAAGGAGCTGACACTATAACACCTATGAGTATACCTTTTAAGACTATATCAAATATTGTCTCTATCTGAATCATGCCGCAAATATCGTATTTTTTTACGAGAAAGATTCAGGTTATTAACGTTTTTTCGGGCAAGCTGTTCTCGTAAACGTCTATTGCAGCTTTACAAAAAGACAGTATCCGTTAAATAAGACGCATTTTATTGTTTTTTATTCAGGAAAGATTCTGTTTTATATATAGTCGCCAATAAAAATATCTATCTTTGCGGCGAAAAAGAGAAGTATCTGTTTTTGCTTTATAATTATATGAACAAACAGGTGACTTTCTTAAATCATAATGACAACATTTAGAAACTAATAATATGATTCTTTTTTTCAGAACTCCCTCTCAAAGCGTGATTGCAGTAGAAAGCAGTCAGGCACTTCAACCCGCAGATAGTGATAAACTTTGTTGGCTCTTTGATGGGGCAACTCCAGAAAGCGAAGAAAATCTGAAAGGATATTTCGTCGGTCCAAGACGTGAAATGATTACTCCATGGAGTACTAATGCTGTAGAAATTGCGCAGAACATGGGTTTCACAACGATTGACCGCATAGAAGAATATTTTCCGGTTAATGATGAAAATGCAGAGTATGATCCGATGCTTCAGCGTATGTATCATACATTAGACCAGCAACTCTTTACAACAAATCGTCAGCCTGCCCCTATCTTATTGATTGAAGATCTTGAAGCTTACAATGAACAGGAAGGTTTGGCTCTTTCAAAAGAAGAGATGGATTATCTGAAGAAAATGGAAACTGATCTTGGTCGCAAACTTACCGATTCGGAGGTTTTTGGTTTTGCCCAGATTAACTCAGAGCATTGTCGTCACAAAATTTTTGGTGGAATCTTTGTTATCGATGGCGAAGAAAAAGAGTCTTCATTGTTTCAGATGATTAAAAAGACGACTCAGGAAAATCAAAATAAGATTATCTCTGCTTATAAAGATAATGTTGCTTTTGCAGAAGGTCCGCTTATTGAGCAATTCGCTCCGGCTGATCATTCTAAGCCTGACTTCTTCCAGACTAAAGAAATTAAGAGTGTGATTTCAATTAAAGCAGAGACACACAATTTCCCTACAACAGTGGAGCCATTTAATGGTGCTTCTACAGGTACCGGAGGTGAAATCCGTGACCGTATGGGTGGCGGTAAAGGTTCATGGCCTATTGCAGGTACTGCTGTATATATGACTTCTTACCCACGCACAGATGAAGAACGTATCTGGGAAGAAACTCTACCCGTACGTAAATGGTTATATCAGACTCCTGAACAGATTCTGATTAAGGCTTCTAACGGTGCAAGTGATTTCGGTAATAAATTTGGCCAGCCACTTATTTGCGGTTCTGTTCTTACATTCGAACATACTGAAAATAATGAAGTTTATGGTTATGATAAAGTAATCATGCTTGCCGGTGGTGTGGGTTATGGTGCTCAGCGCGACTGCCTGAAAGGTTCACCTGAAGCTGGTAACAAAGTAGTAGTTATTGGCGGAGATAATTATCGCATTGGTTTAGGTGGTGGTTCTGTATCTTCTGTAGATACAGGTCGTTATAGCAGCGGTATTGAACTTAATGCTGTGCAACGTGCGAATGCAGAAATGCAGAAACGTGCCTATAATGTTGTACGTGCACTTTGTGAAGAAGAAAATAACCCTATCGTATCTATTCATGACCACGGATCAGCCGGACACGTAAACTGTCTTTCTGAACTTGTTGAAGAGTGTGGTGGTATTATTGAAATGGACAAACTTCCAATCGGAGATGCAACTCTTTCTGCTAAAGAAATTATTGCAAACGAATCACAGGAACGTATGGGTCTTCTGATTAAAGAAGAAGCAATTGAACATGTACGCAAAATTGCAGAACGTGAACGTGCTCCAATGTATGTAGTAGGTGAGACAACTGGTGACCATCGTTTCTCTTTCAAACAGGCAGATGGTGTTTGTCCGTTTGATTTGGCAGTAGATCAGATGTTTGGTTCTTCTCCAAAGACTTATATGATTGATAAAACGGTAGAGCGTCATTATGCAATGCCTCAATATGAAGTATCGCAGCTTCATGAATATCTGACAAATGTATTACAGCTTGAAGCTGTTGCATGTAAAGACTGGTTAACTAATAAAGTTGACCGTTCAGTAACAGGTAAAATTGCACGTCAGCAATGTCAGGGGGAACTTCAGTTACCATTGAGTGACTGCGGTGTTGTAGCACTGGATTATCGTGGAGATAAAGGTATCGCTACTTCTATAGGTCATGCACCACAAGCAGCTTTAGCTGACCCTGCAGCCGGTTCTGTACTTGCAGTGAGCGAAGCATTAACTAACCTTATCTGGGCTCCAATGGTTGAAGGTATGGATTCTATCTCTTTATCAGCCAACTGGATGTGGCCTTGCCGCTCACAGGAAGGTGAAGATGCCCGTCTTTATGCTGCTGTCAAAGCATTGAGCGACTTCTGTTGCACACTCCAGATTAACGTACCTACCGGTAAAGATTCACTTTCTATGACACAGAAATATCCTGATGGAAGCAAAGTGATTTCTCCGGGGACTGTAATTGTTTCTGCAGCCGGCGAAGTTAGCGATGTAAAAAAAGTGGTATCTCCGGTGATGGTAAACGATAAAAAATCATCATTCTATCATATTGATTTCAGTTTCGATAAACTTAAACTTGGCGGTTCAGCTTTCGCTCAATCACTAGGTAAAGTTGGTGACGAAGTACCTACAGTGCAAAATGCTGAATATTTCCGTGATGCATTCCTTACCGTTCAGGAATTAATTCATAAAGGTCTGATCATGGCCGGACATGATATTTCTGCCGGTGGTTTAATTACTGCATTACTCGAAATGACATTTGCGAACATGGAAGGTGGTATGGAAATCAATCTGGATAAGATTCATGAAAAAGATCTGGTTAAAATCCTCTTTGCAGAAAATCCGGGTATTATTATCCAGGTTTCTGATAAGCATAAAGCTGAAGTTAAGAAAACACTGGAAGATGCAGGTATCGGTTTTGTAAAACTTGGTATGCCAACTGAAGAACGCCACATCATGATTAGCAAAGATGGTGCAGAATATCAGTTCGGAATTGACTATATGCGCGATAACTGGTATGCTTCTTCTTACCTGCTGGACCGTAAGCAATCACATAATGGTTGTGCAAAGGAACGCTTCGAGAATTATCGTATGCAGCCAGTTGAATTTGCATTTATGCCGGGCTTTACTGGTAAAATGTCACAATTCGGCATTACTCCTGACCGTGAAGGTATGAGTGGAATCCGCGCAGCAATCATACGTGAAAAAGGTACAAACGGTGAACGCGAAATGGCATATGCCTTATATCTTGCCGGTTTCGACGTGAAAGATGTTACAATGACCGACCTTATTCATGGTCGCGAAACTCTTGAAGATGTAAACATGATTGTATATTGTGGTGGTTTCTCTAACTCTGATGTACTTGGTTCTGCTAAAGGCTGGGCAGGTGGATTCCTGTTTAATCCTAAAGCAAAAGAAGCATTAGATAAATTCTATGCACGCAAGGATACATTATCTTTAGGTATTTGTAATGGATGCCAGTTGATGATGGAATTAAATCTTATCAATCCTGAGCATAAAGAACGAGGTAAAATGCTTCACAATAATTCTCATAAATTTGAGTCTTCATTTACCGGTGTTACTATTCCTACGAATAAAAGTGTAATGTTTGGTTCTTTAAGCGGAAGCAAATTGGGTATTTGGGTAGCACATGGCGAAGGAAAATTTGATTTGCCATATGATGAAGATCAATACAATGTGATTGCAAAATACTCATATGACAGCTATCCGGGTAATCCAAACGGTTCAAGCTACTCTGTAGCTGGTCTTGCAAGTGCAGATGGTCGTCATCTGGCTATGATGCCGCACCTTGAACGTGCTATTTTCCCATGGCAGAACGGAACCTATCCGTCAGACCGTGCTAATAGTGATCAGGTAACTCCATGGATTGAGGCATTTGTAAATGCCCGTGAGTGGATTAAAGAGCAGAAGAAATAAAATTTATAATTGATAAATTAATAAACAGCGGACGAATAAATCTAATTATTCGTCCGCTTATTTTTTTATACAAAATCATTATCATACACAATTTGCAAGATAAGACCGTATTAAACAAGTATATATGGAAATATTAAAATAAAACATCATTTTATACTCAGCAGTCATAAATTCATAAATTTATTATTAAAAAAATAATATGAAATAAAAATTAATCTATAAATTTGTCTGCAAGTATCTTTCATTAGTAGGCTATCATAAATTTAGCAGAGACATGAAAAAAATATTACTTTTTATCCTTTTATTATCCTATACTTGCGTTAATTGTTTAGCTCAAATATATAAATATATCGGAGTCGAAGAAGGTCTGAGCAACAGGCGTGTCTATAGTATCAAGAAAGATAAAAACGGATATATGTGGTTTCTTACCCGTGATGGCATAGACCGCTATAATGGTAGTGAATTCGTCAATTATAAACTTCAGGATGGCTTTGAAGTTATCAATTCCATGTTTAATGTTAACTGGCTATGTATTGATGCAAATGGCAATGCATGGATGATAAACCGCATAGGAACTATTTTCGAATATGATACTGTAAGAGATAATTTTAACCTTGTTCATCGTTTTTCAACAAAAGAGGGCAATCCCCGCCCCGAAATCACCTATAGCTTTATTGATAAAGATAATATTATATGGCTTTTTGGAAATCAGATAATATATAAATGGGATATTGCAAACAAAAAAATATCTGAAATAGAAAGTGATATTTCTTCTAATATTACCAAAGTACTTCAATCTGAAAATAATTATTATATCGTGGGCACAGACGATGGAATACATTATGCTGAAATAAAAAACAATAAATTAAAATCGAATATACATACCAATATGGCCGAGAAAAACATAGTGGTTAAAGATTTATATTATGATCCTAAAATCAACAAACTGTTTATTGGAACCGCCAGAAAAGGTATTTTAGTTTATGATACAGAGAATTATAATGATGATAAACCTTTTAAGCAATACCTCACTAATGTTTCTATCAATGCTATAAGACCTTTAAATGATCATGAAATCCTTTTTGCAACAGATGGTGAGGGGATTTTTAAAATAAATACAAATGATTATAATATTGTACCATATATTATGGCAGATTATAATGAATATAACAGAATGAACGGTAACGCCATTAATGATGTCTATGTAGATGAAGAAAGAAGGTTATGGATGGCGGTATTTCCCGTAGGTATAACAATGCTTAATTACAGATTTCCCGAATTTAAAATGATTAAGCATTCTATAGGTAATTCTGAATCAATAATTAATGATCAGGTAAATGGTGTTTTCGAAGATTCTGATGGAGATGTCTGGTATGCTACCGGAAATGGTATTAGTTTGCATGAAACAAAAACAAACAAATGGCATAATTTCTTTAGCATTGATGATAATAAAAATATGATTTATAATCATATATTCCTGACAGTTTGTGAAGTCAGTCCCGGTGTTATTTGGGGAGGCGGCTATAATTCTGATATTTACGCAATAGATAAGAATAGTTTTAAAACTAAAGTTATTTCCTTTGATAATTTGTATAATGCTATAATTAAACCTGATAAATATATCCGATGTATTTACAAAGATTCACGTGATGATGTATGGATTGGCGGTTTTGCAAATTTCAAACGAATAAAGAAAGGAAGCCAGGAAGTTGAATTATATGATATAAAAAGTATAACCTGTATTATAGAACGCAATAATGAAGAATTATGGGTAGGAACCCGTAATGGCTTGTATCTTTTAGACAAAGATAACAAAACATTTACGCAAATTCATCTTCCGATGAGCTCTACACTTATTTATACATTATATCAGGATAAAAAGGGACATTTATACATCGGAACCAGCAATTCCGGCTTACTTTATTATGATCCGGAAAATAATCTTTTCAAACATTATCACAGTAATAATAGTTCGCTGATTTCAAACAATATTCACACTCTTCTTGCCGATAAAAATGAAGATAATTTAATTATTGGTACAGAGAATGGTATAACAAGATTGTATCTTAATGAAGATAGAATAAGAAACTGGACAAAAGATCAGGGATTAGTATCTTCACATTTTAATGCACTATCGGGTGCATATTTAAAAAGTAATAATAGTTTTATTTTGGGTACTAATAATGGAGCTATAAACTTTAAATTAAGTAAATCTTATACCCCCTCCTATAAGAACAAAATTGTATTAAGTAAATTCAGAATAAACTATGAACTTGTGGAGCCCGGCGATCCTGAATCTCCTCTAACTACAAATATCAACAATACTACCGACCTTGTTCTTGAGAACAAACAAAATATCTTTTCTTTAAATGTATCCTCGATCAATTATGATTATCAGTCGGATGTCTTGTACTCATGGAAAATGGAAGGTCTTATTGATAGATGGACGAACCCCGGAAGAGATAATTTTATAAGATATACAAGTTTACCACCAGGTAAATATAAATTGAGAATCAGAGCAATATCAAAGGAAAATAATGAAAATATATTAGAAGAAAGATCTATCAACATCTCGGTTAAACAACCATTATGGCTTTCACTATGGGCTATTTGTTTGTATGTGATTATTGCATTAATTATTACACTTTTCATTATCAGATTTTTTATCTCGAAAAGAAAAAGACTTGAATCTGAAGAAAAAATTCAATTCTTTATCAATTCTGCTCATGACATTCGTACGCCGCTTTCTTTGATTAAAGCTCCGCTTGAGGAAATGAGAGATCAGGAAACTCTGTCTCAAAACGGCGTGGTTAATATGAACATCGCTATCCGAAATGTAAATGCATTGTTGCGTCTGACAACAAATCTTATAAACTTTGAACGGGCTGATGTATATTCACCTGAATTATATATTTCAGAGCATGAACTCAATCATTATCTGAATGATGTATTCTCTACATTCCAGTCATATGCACAAGTTAAGCATATCAACTTCACTCTTGAAACAAATTTCAAACATTTGAATGTATGGTTTGATAAAGATAAGATGGATTCCATTCTTAAAAACATCATATCAAATGCGCTCAAATATACTCCCGAAAATGGAAGCGTTTTAGTCAAAGTTGATGAAACTTCTTCTTCGTGGGTTGTCGAGGTAAAAGATACTGGTATTGGTATCCCATCTTCTGAACAACGTAATTTATTCAAAATTCATTTCAGGGGAAGTAATGCCATTAATTCAAAAGTTGTAGGTAGTGGTATCGGATTGATGCTTGTCTGGAAGCTGGTTAAACTTCATGATGGTAAGATTAATTTTAAAAGTAAAGAACATAAAGGCTCAACTATTACCATTACTTTCCCGAAAGAAAGCAAACAGCTGAGAAAGGCAAGTAAGGCAGTCTCTAATAAAGGCGGATTCCTTAACGTACTGGAACCATACGAAGATATGAGTGCACCAAGTTATGGAAATGTACAGCAAAATGTTTCCAGTCAAAAGCAGCGTCTTTTAATTGTTGAAGACAATAATGATTTGCGGCAATATCTGAAACATACATTATCGGAATCATATATCATACAGACAGCACAAAATGGCAAAGAAGCACTTGCAATCGTGAAAGCCTATAATCCTGATCTTATTGTTTCAGATATCATGATGCCCGAAATGCGTGGCGATGAATTCTGTCGTATCATTAAGAAAGATATTGAGACATCACATATTCCTCTGATTCTTCTTACTGCACTGAATGATGAGAAAAGTATATTGAAAGGACTTGATACCGGTGCAGATGAATATATCTCGAAACCCTTTAATATTGCCATATTAAAAGCTACAATTCTGAATTTACTGGTTAACCGTTCGCTGTTAAGACAAAAATACGCCAACTTAGAAATTGTGGCTTCAAAAGAAGATAATATTGATTTTTCATCCGATCTGGACTGGAATTTTATTAATACAGTAAAGAAAAAGGTTGAAGATAACCTCGATAATCAAGAATTTAATGTAGATTCGCTCTGCAATTTGCTGAACATGAGCAGAACCAGTTTTTACAACAAGATTAAAGCACTAACCAATCAGGCACCGGCTGATTATATTCGCGCCATCAGACTGAATCGTGCTGCTGAACTCTTAAAAACGGGCAAATATTCAGTAATTGAAGTGGCCGATATGACGGGATACAATGATGCGAAGTATTTCCGTGAGGTCTTCAAAAAACATTTTAATGTAAGTCCCAGTAAATATGCTAAAGCTGGAGACAACGATGAGTAAATATGAATATCTATCTGGAATCTTTTGGCATCTTCTTTAAAATTGGTGCTTTTACAATTGGTGGTGGCTATGCGATGGTACCATTAATAGAAAATGAAATAGTGACTAAACGACAATGGATATCGCAGGATGATTTTATGGATCTGATGGCAATATCTCAATCTGCTCCTGGTATATTTGCTGTAAATATCTCCATTTTTATCGGTTATAAACTTCGTGGAGTATTAGGTAGTATGATCACTGCATTGGGCACTATCCTCCCCTCTTTTATCATTATACTTACTATTGCCTTGTTTTTTAGCAATTATAAAGACAATGTGATTGTTGAAAATATCTTTAAAGGTATTCGTCCTGCCGTGGTGGCATTGATTGCCGCACCCACTTTTACCATGGCAAAAGCAGCAAAAATCAACCGGTTTAATATCTGGATTCCGATTGTTTCGGCCATATTAATATGGTTGCTTGGATTTTCTCCTATTTGGATTATTGCTGCTGCCGGAATCGGCGGTTTTGTCTGGGGCAAATGGGGTCCTAAAAAGAAGAATAATTTACCTCCAACCAAATAAAGATTACCTGACTTATGATATTTCTACAACTATTCTATACTTTTTTCCAGATTGGTCTCTTCGGATTTGGTGGCGGTTATGCGATGCTTTCCATGATTCAGGGCGAAGTAGTTACCCGTTATGGTTGGCTTACTGCCCAGGAATTTACTGATATAGTAGCGATTAGTCAGATGACACCCGGTCCCATTGGTATTAATTGTGCGACCTATGTAGGTTACATTACAACCGGTAGTGTGTTTGGTTCAATTATAGCAACCTTTGCTGTTATCCTCCCTTCCTTTGTATTGATGCTTCTGATCAGCCGTTTCTTTCTGGCCTATCAGAAACATCCGCTTGTTGAAGCTGTTTTCAAAGGGTTACGTCCGGCAGTGGTAGGTCTTTTGGCCTCCGCCGCTCTTGTACTGATGACAAAAGATAACTTCGGTTCTCCTACAGAAGATACCTATTCTTTTATAGTAAGCTGTATTATCTTTCTTGTAGCCTTTATTGGTACACGTAAATTCAAAGTCAATCCAATATTAATGATTGTCGGCTGCGGAATTGCCGGATTGATATTTTACTGGTAAAGTCTAAAGTTTAACTTTACACTTTACCGCTTTAGATTCATTATGCAGTCGGTCAAGACCGGTTACTACATAATAATAAGTTTTCTTACCATTATTATAAGGTAGTTTATAAAATGGATCTCTGGTTATTGCAGCTATCTTAGAAGGATCTTCGAGATTAATCTTTTCACCTTTCTCAAAGCGATACACCACATACTGAACGGTTTTATCCATCTCCTTTTTTGCTTTCGGGGCTGTCCAGAACAGAAGATAACCATCTTTTGTCCAAACTGGTTTAAGCTTCTTCACTTTATCAGGGCTTTTACTGTCAATAGCAGTAATTACCGGTATCAATGCTGGATATCTGTGATAATTCTGTTTAAGTATATCGCTGTAGCCACCTGCATTTTCAACAACAGAACTTGCGGGCCACTGACATGTACCACTAATAGAAGGATAAGATCTTAGCAGACTCATTTTTAAATCGAGCTGATGTTTGGATGGATTTGACGGATCGGCATTTTCTACTGTATTCATTACCGATTCACCGATATATAACGGACAATCTCCAGTGTTTTCGGCCCACCATTTTACAAGCGTTGCATAATCGGCACGTGGATGACCTACATGCCAGTAAATCTGCGGAATGACATAGTCAATCCAGCCTTCACGCATCCATAGCAATACATCAGCATACAGTTGATCGTAATTCTGTAAACCATTGGTCTGACTTCCGTTCGGATCGCTCGATATGTTACGATAAATACCAAACGGACTAATACCAAACTTCACCCATGGCTTAGTTTCACGTATAGTTCGCTGAAGTTGTTTGATCAACAGGTTTACATTATTTCTGCGCCAATCACCTTTATCTTTAAACCCTCTGCCATAAGCAAAAAAGCTATCTTCGTCAGGATAATCGACTCCATTCACAGGATAAGGATAGAAATAATCATCCATATGAATTGCATCAACATCATATCTATTAAGAATATCGGTTACAACTTTACAGATATAATCGCGGTTTTCAGGTAATGCCGGGTTGAAGTAAAGCTGATTACCATACTTCACAAAATATTCAGGATGTTTAAAATACATATGATTAGATACGAGACCGTTTTTCAGATTAGTCAATGCGCGATAAGGATTAATCCAGGCATGAAATTCCATATTTCTTTTATGGCATTCATCAATCATAAATTGCAGGGGATCCCACATGGGATTTGGCGCTAATCCCTGCTGTCCGGTCAGAAACCGGCTCCATGGTTCCAGAGAAGAAGGATAAAAAGCATCTGCTTCGGGGCGAATCTGAAAAATAATGGCATTAATACCTGAAGCCTGCAATGCATTTAATTGTGAAATGAGTGTGCTTTTCATCTTCTCGGTTCCCATACCCTGGAATTGTCCGTTTACTGCCTGAATCCATGCAGCACGAAATTCACGCTTCGGATGCTCAGGTTTATGCGATTTTGCTAACAAAGATAAATTAAGTGAGAGAAGTAAAAGTAGTATAAAAGATAATTTCAGTTTCATAATCAATTAAATGTTTTTCCGGCGGCAAAGATAGCATATTGCAGTAAAGTCCGGCTTCATATATCTACTATTTTGCCCGATTAAAAGCATATACGTCTTATAAATGAAAGAAAACTTTAAGAAAAAAGAAAATATGAAGTAAAATAACAATTCTTAAAATCATTCTTGGGCATGGCATATCTTTTGCACTATGAAAATGAGTAACTTTGTATATTAAACAAATTTGAAATAACAATTATATTGTCTATGTCAGAAAACAAAAATATAACCATTAAAGGTGCTAAAGTAAACAATCTGAAAGATATAGATGTAAATATACCCCGCAATAAATTAGTTGTAATTACGGGGCTTTCGGGTTCTGGAAAATCATCCCTTGCTTTTGATACTCTTTATGCTGAAGGTCAACGTCGCTATGTAGAAAGCTTAAGTAGTTATGCCCGTCAGTTTTTGGGCAGAATGAATAAACCTGATTGTGATTTCATTAAAGGAATTCCACCGGCTATTGCCATTGAGCAAAAAGTAAACAGCCGCAATCCACGTTCTACTGTAGGTACGTCGACTGAGATTTATGAATATCTGCGCTTGCTTTATGCCCGTATCGGAAAAACTTTTAGTCCGGTAAGTGGCGAAGAGGTAAGAAAACATTCTACAGAAGATATTGTAAATTGTATGCTTTCATATCCGAAAGGAACACGCTATACTGTAATCACACCAATTATTCCCCGCGAAGAGAGAACTCTCGATGAGCAACTAAGCATTTATCAGAAACAAGGTTTCAGCCGTATCGAAGTAAATGGTGAAATGCTTCGTATCGATGAATATAAATATAAAGAAGGAGATATTGTTTATTTGTTGATTGACCGTATGTCTGTCGATGATTCGAAAGATGCGATTAGTCGTTTGGTAGATTCGGCCGAAACTGCCATGTTCGAAGGACATGGAGGTTGTATGCTTCGTTTCTATCTTCATGATGGATCGACGCAGCTCCATACATTCAGTACTAAATTCGAAGCAGACGGTATCGTTTTCGAAGAACCTTCAGATCAGATGTTTTCTTTTAACTCACCAATTGGAGCTTGCCCTACCTGCGAGGGATTTGGTAAGGTAATGGGTATCGATGAACATCTGGTTATTCCCAACCGGGCACTTTCTATTTATGACGGTGCTGTAGTTTGCTGGCGTGGTGAGAAGATGGGCGAATGGAAAAACATGGTGATACGTAATGCGGATAAAGCTGGTTTACCCATATTTACTCCTTATTATGAGCTGACAGAAGAACAGAAACGAATGCTATGGGAAGGTACGCGATATTTTGAAGGAATCAATGCCTTCTTTAAGATGATTGAAGAAAATCTTTATAAGATTCAATATCGCGTGATGCTTGCACGCTATCGTGGTAAAACATTATGCCCACAATGCAATGGCACCCGACTTAAACCAGAGGCTGGATATGTAAAGGTTGGTGGTAAATCTATATCTGAACTGGTTGATTTGCCTATTACCAAACTTCAGGAATTCTTTGATGGTCTGGAATTGAATGAGCATGATGCCAGTGTTGCGAAGCGTATTTTACTCGAAATTAATAGCAGATTGAGATTCCTGAATGATGTTGGTTTGGGATATCTTACCCTTAACCGATTAAGCAACTCTTTATCTGGTGGAGAAAGTCAGCGTATCAATCTGGCTACTTCATTGGGAAGTAGTCTTGTGGGTAGTTTATATATTCTTGATGAACCAAGTATCGGTTTGCATAGCCGTGATACTGACAAACTGATTAAAGTATTGCGTCAATTGCAGGAATTAGGAAATACTGTTGTAGTGGTAGAGCACGACGAAGAGATTATCCGCGCTGCCGATTATATTATTGATATCGGTCCGGAAGCAGGTCGTCTCGGAGGTGAAGTGGTTTACGAAGGTGACATGAATGATTTACAGAAAGATAGTCAAAGTCATACAGTTCACTATTTATTGGGAGAAGAAGTAATTCCTGTACCCGAACATCGCCGTTCATGGAATAGCTATATCGAAATTAAAGGGGCCAGAGAGAATAATCTGAAGGGAGTTGATGTGAAATTTCCGCTGAATGTTATGACCGTTGTGACTGGTGTTTCCGGATCGGGCAAGAGTACATTAGTAAGAGATATTCTTTATCGTGCATTAAAACGCGAACTCGATGAGTGTAGTGATCGTCCCGGAGAATTTGAAGCCATTAATGGTGATATCCGCAATCTTCGTAATATCGAATTTGTTGATCAGAACCCTATTGGTAAATCATCACGTTCAAATCCCGTAACTTATCTTAAAGCTTACGATGAAATTCGTAAACTATATGCTGATCAACCTTTATCTAAACAGATGGGCTATACAGCAGGACACTTTAGTTTTAACAGCGAAGGTGGCCGATGCGAAGAATGTAAAGGTGATGGTACGATTACTGTAGAAATGCAGTTTATGGCCGATCTGGTTCTTGAATGTGAATCGTGTCATGGAAAACGTTTCAAATCTGATACACTTGAAGTGAAATTTAAAGATAAAAGTATTCATGATGTGCTTGAAATGACGGTTAACCAGGCCATTGAATTCTTTACAGAACATAATCAGAAGAAGATTGTGAAGAAGCTTTTACCTCTTCAGGAAGTCGGTTTAGGTTATATTAAACTCGGTCAGTCATCTTCTACTCTTTCAGGTGGTGAGAATCAACGTGTGAAGCTGGCTTATTACTTAAGTCAGGAGAAGGCCGATCCGACGATGTTTATCTTCGATGAACCGACAACCGGTCTGCATTTTCACGATATACGCAAACTGCTTGATGCTTTTGATGCGCTCATTCGCCGCGGACATACTATATTGATTATCGAGCATAATATGGATATGATTAAATGTGCGGACTGGGTGATAGATTTAGGTCCTGAAGGTGGTGATGCAGGTGGTACACTTGTTGCTACAGGAACTCCTGAACAAGTGGCCCGTTGTGAAAACAGTCATACAGGACACTTCCTGCAGGAAAAGTTAGTCTGAAAAATGTACTATATATAAACAGCTCTGTTCCAAAGGGATGAGACTGTAGTTCCAAAGGTTTGGAACGAGAGTCTCAAAGGCTTGAGAACAATTAGCCCCGGTATCGTCAGAAAGTGATGATACCGGGGCTAAGTTTTTAATCAACTATATCTTTAGAAATAGAGTGCAAAGCCTACTTTAACACCATATTCAGAAAAATCATTATCGTTAAAACACCAGTTATAATAAAACGCAGGCTGGATAGTTACATTCTTAGCAATAAAAAAAGCGTAACCAGCATCCATACTCAATTTCCATGCCGTATCGTGAGTGCCACCTTTATAGCGGTAACGCGTAAGATCTGCACCACCACCAATATAAATACCTGTTTTATTGAAATAAATACGCATACCAGTTCCAATTGTATATTTATCGACTGCCTTACTCCAGTCGCCTCCTCCGCGTACCATCAATGCAAAACCATCACCAAGAAAACAACCTGTATCCATATTTATCCCAATCTTTACCTTTTCATTATCGCTATGGGAAAAACCTAAACCTGTAAAAGACGGATTGATAATCCATGTGCCTTTTTCGAATTGTGCTTTTGCCGCAACAGAAACTGTCAGCAGGCAAAACATTAATAAAAACTTCTTCATTAATTTATTGTTTGTTATTTGTTTTGTTCTTTCGTAGTTCTTCGTCTTCTTTTAATCGTTGGGACTTTAATTTTTCACGACGGCGTAATACCAACCATAAAAGGAATAAGACAACATAAGAAGAAACGATAGTAACCGTCTTTTCTGTAGAACTGATTTCTGTATTCCTTGGTGCAAGATAAGCTGTTATTGCTGTGATATACACAAATAAAACGAGAACAACCCACATTGATCTTTTAATCTTCTTCATATATAAACTATCCTTTCAAACATTTATTATTCATTTTCACTTTCCAGAGATAGAACCAAATGACAGCAATAATAACTGCAACTGCTCCTACTCCATAACTTATTTGTAAACTCCATCCGAAACCTTCGGGAGCGATGCATATATAAGTAATACACACGGCGGTCATCAGCAATGCCGGTATAAAGGTGACCCAATACAGTTTTCGCTCTAAAGCGAGATAAACAGTAATTGCCCATAATGTAAACACGGCAAGAGTCTGATTTGACCACGCAAAATAACGCCATATCATGTTAAATCCATCTTTGTCACCAAGGCTGTAAAGCAATAAACCTATAGCAGCAATAAACAAAGGAACAGAGATATAAAGTCTGTTCTTTATTTTCTTTTGATCCAGCTTCAGCAGATCGGCCACAATTAAACGGGCTGAACGGAAAGCCGTATCGCCCGAAGTAACAGGTGCAAAAATAACACCCAGAACCGCAAGTACGGCTCCGGCTGTGCCCAGCCACTCGCGCGTAATAGCATTCACGATTACCGATGCGTTACTTTCTTCCATTCCGTTCTGATGAAAGAAATAAGTTGCCGCTGCAGCCCAAATCAAAGCGACAATTCCCTCTACAATCATTGCCCCGTAAAAGACCGGTCTACCCTGAAATTCTGATTTCATACAACGCGCCATCATCGGACTTTGTGTGGCATGAAAACCCGATATTGCACCGCAAGCGATGCTGACGAACATAATGGGAAATATCGGCAGAGTCATTGCCGATGGATGTGTATTATACACTCCGTCCCAAAGTTCGGGTAAAACCGGATTTGTGATATAGAGCATGACTACTATTCCCACCGCCATAAACATTAATGCAATAGCAAATATGGGATAAACCTTACCTATAATCTTATCAATTGGTAGCAAAGTGGCAAAAATATAATAGATGAAAATTATGATTATCCAGATGGGAACATCTATTATATCTTTTGAAAATTCACCTAATAGTCCTGCCGGCCCTGCAACAAATACGGCACCAACCAATATCATCAGCAATACCGTAAATACCCTCATCACCTGTTTCGTAGCCAGTCCAAGATATCGCCCTATAATGTCAGGCAATGTTTCTCCTTCGTGGCGAATTGATAGCATTCCCGCAAAATAATCATGCACTGCTCCGGCAAAAATACTGCCTAACACAATCCATATATACGAAGCTATTCCGAATTTGGCACCCATAATTGCACCAAAGATCGGACCGAGCCCGGCAATATTTAAAAATTGTATCATGAATATTTTCCACCCGGGGAGAACCATGAAATCAACACCATCATTTTTTAGAATTGCAGGTGTTTTTCTATGATCAGGGTTAAAGATTCTTTGAATAAACCGTCCATAAATGAAATATCCGAGAATCAGGATTAATAAACACAAGGTAAATGTTTTCATAATGATTATAGAGGGTTAACTAATGCAAATGTAATATAAAGCAATGAATGAAGGAAAAAATAGCGACTCTTTTACTAACTTTGCAGCTATCTGTAAGAATAATATTTAAGTTATATGCGCCATTTCCTGTTAATCTTTGCCTTATTTGTTTTGTTCTTTCTACCCTCTTCCGCCCAGTCGCCCAAACACGAAGTACGTGCAGCATGGGTTACTGTAGTTTATGGGCTTGACTGGCCCCGAACAAAAGCTACTTCTAAAGCTGGTATCAAGCAACAGCAGGATGAATTAATTGCTATTCTGGATAAACTGAAAGCTGCAAATTTTAATACGGTATTATTTCAGACAAGAATGCGTGGCGAATTATCTTACCCTTCTTCTATAGAACCTATCAGCAAAATATTTACTGGTAAAGTCAACGGGAATCCGGGATATGACCCATTAGCCTTTGCCATTGAAGAATGCCATAAAAGAGGCATGGAATGTCATGCCTGGATTGTAGCTATTCCGCTTGGTAACAAAAAGCATCTGGCTTCATTAGAAAACCATTCAGTAACAAAAAAGATGCGTAACATTTGCATTCCCTATAAAAACGAATACTTCCTGAATCCGGGAAATCCGGCTACAAAAGAATATCTCATGAAAATTACACGTGAGATTATTACACGTTACGATGTAGATGGTGTGCACTATGATTATCTGAGATATCCCGAATACACTAAAAATTTCCCTGATAAGCAGGATTTTCAGCGATACGGCAAAGGCAGAACCCTTGAACAATGGCGTCGTGATAATCTGACAGAAATCGTGAGATATATCTATAAGGAGGTTAAACAAACCAAACCATGGGTAAAAGTAAGTACATGTCCGGTGGGTAAATACAGCGATCTGACTCGTTATCCTTCGCGTGGATGGAATGCATTTGATGCTGTTTATCAGGACCCGCAGGGATGGTTGGGCGAAGGCATTCAGGACCAGATCTATCCAATGATGTATTACAAAGAAAACAACTTCTTCCCTTTTGCCCTCGACTGGCAGGAACAAAGCAATAACAGGCATGTTGTGCCGGGGCTGGGAATCTATTTCCTTGATCCGTCTGAAGGCAACTGGACCCGAGGAGACATTGATCGCCAAATGCATTTCTCAAGAGAGATTAATATGGCAGGTCAAGGACATTACCGGGTAAAATATCTTATGGATAATACGCAGGGATTATATGATGAATTAAAAGAATCGTTTTATGCCTATCCTGCATTACAACCTGCAATGCCATGGTTAGACAATGCAGCACCTTCTGCACCACAGAATCTGAAAGTTAATGATATGGATAATGGTTATATTTCTTTATCCTGGAATGCATCAAAAGATAATGATTCAAAAAATGGCGTAAAGTATATCATCTATGGATCAGATTCTTATCCGGTTGATACAACAAAGCCTGAAAATATTATTGCTGTAAATATCGAAGGTACAAATTATATCTATTGCCCGATATTGCCATGGATGAAACATTCACATTTTGCGGTAACAGGCGTAGACAGATATGGTAATGAGAGTATAGCTATTCAATGCAGATAAAAGCACAATATTGAGTGTGTTTTGTAACTGGTGTTAATGCCAGAAAGCCGGTCTCGACCTTTCCATCTTTCAGATTTAAGGGATGTTTCCCCTGCATTTCTGCTTGCCACATAATACAATCATTTCCTTTGGTATATCGTACTATACTAAAATAGCCTTTGGAATGAGCTGAAACAAAGTTTTTATAGATCTGATGTGCAACTATACCCATATTCATCCTTAAATTAATTTCCACACAAGGGTGAATTTTATAATCTGAAACTTGTCCTGACTGGCAAATCATCATATCAACACCAACATGTCCACTATAACCTTTAAACTCTCCTGGCAATAATCGCATCAGTTCATCACGTATTTTGCAAAATGCACTTGCCGGCACATATTCTAATAACAGCTTTTCAATATTATCATCGCTATCAAGTACATTTCCTTCATAAGCTCCATGAGGTGATGTTTTAAATAAGGAGTAACCCAGAAATTGAATCTTAAAATCCCCATCTAAAATAAACTCCATAGCAAAATCGAGAACCTTATCGTAAACAGGTTCAACAATTATTCCATCATTATGCATTAAGAGTCGCTTGCACCAGTTTTCTACAGAAGGGCTAAACTCACCGTCACACCACTTTAGCCCTTTTCCACTCCCGGATAAAGGTGCTTTCAAAATAGTTTGATTATGATTTAGTATAAATTCTTTGCAGGAACCTATCGAATCAATCCATAAAGACTGACCACAGCAGTGATCTATATGGGTTAGTTCTGCCAATAGACTAACTGCATGTTTACGATGAGAGAAATCGCGCAGCTTTTCAATGTATTCTGTATCGGGTAAAAGAGTAGAGTTTACCCCATGAGCATTAAGCCGGTGGTACAATGTTTTATTCCAGCCCCAGGGCAAAAAGTTGATATCATTTATATCTCCTGCTCCGCAAAGTGTCATAAGCTCCAAACTCCAGTTGAACAAATGTTTATTTCGGAAGATAAAATCCATATTATAGGCCGAAGGAGCAAGTACGAATCCGGCTACTTCAGAATACCATAGAGGTAGCAAAGCCAAATCAATAGCCATTTTATCTATGGAGACAGGTGGCATATAGTGATAGCTATTATCGGCCAAAGCCATGTCATGATCTGGATTGAATATATAGCAGTTAGTCATTCTGAAATGATAAATATTTTGATTACAAAGATAAAGAAGTTGATTGATGCATAAATTATCTTTTACCTATTAATCATCAACATCCTGAAATTTCTCATTTTGACCAATTCAAATCGCAGAAATTTTCAAATATCATCGCTTTTTATTCATCGGTGAATATTTTTCTTTATTGATTCAGAAATTTTTATCGACAATTTGTTCAGAAATGCCTCATTCACCAATGATGAATTGTGTAATCTTTTAAAAACTTTAATAAACACTTACCTGTCATAAATCTTATTCCCTTTTCGGCAAAGGATACATTTTAATATATTCTGCATAATTATCAATTTGTGAGATAAAATGGGGCGAAATAAAAATATATTCTAAAACAATATCGTCGCAACAAATCATATAAATACCATGAAATGATAATTCAATACCATTAAAAAGTTAAACAAATAAATGGATGGAGCTTTTTTAACCAGGAAATGAATCTTAAATAAGTTCATAATTCAAAACGGTCATTTGATAACTAATATTACCTATCATAATATATAGAATACCGTTTAAATAACATGTAGAGGGGTTGTAATCGGTAGAAATAGCATAGAAAAGGGCAAAAAAAAATGGGGCTTTTCACAAAGCTCCATTTCTCAGTTTTCAATAGGTATTAGTTTTTTCTTAAGGTAAAAAGATTGTTTTCAGGATAACAATGCAAATATAGCTGCTTTTTGATTTATGGACCAAATAATATTATATGTCTTATAACATATTTTTGAACATTATTTAGAAATATTACTATTTGATCCTAAACAATAGGTTTAGCTATCATTTTACATGTTGCAAATGTACAATTAAACCTACACTAATACAAACATTTACCTTACAAAATGTTACTTTCTTAATGAAGATTAAACTATTGAGCAAGCAATTATTAAAGAATGATATTATCAGTTATTTATTAATTGATATATAATATTTCAAATATTTTTACGATTTTCTTAATAAAAATGCGGAATTATAATTGTTAATCAAATTCATTATGATACATTTGCGCCGTAAACAAAAACAAACATTTTACTTTATGAAGAAAATTAAATCATTTAGCTGCACATTTGCAGCTATTGGAATCATTTCAACATCTTGCACAAACGTTATCAATAACACTTATGAAGACGAAACGGTAAATGAGGACAAAATTGAAATCAGTATTAAAAGTAGTATTGCACAAATTAAAACACAGACCAGAATGTCAGGTTCAGAGTTTGAGAACAATGACCAAATTGGCCTATATGTTCTGAAGCAGCCCAATACTATTAGCGAGGAACGAGGAATTGATAATCATCCGCTAACTTTTAGTCAGGATGGATTTATCACTGACGAGCCAATTTATTATCCGGATGATCATACCAAATGCAACTTCATTGCCTATTTCCCTTATCAGGTGGAAGGTTGTGCAGTAGGCGAAAGTTCAATGACAGTATCGGTAAATAGCAATCAAAGTACTGACAAAGCTTACGGAGATTCAGATTTTATGATTGGTATTACAGAAGATGTATATCCGAGTCGGAATACAGTACCTATAGATTTTCAGCACAAATTTTCAAAAATCAATCTAAGTTTATCGATTCCTGCTGTCAGCGATCCGGAAAATGTAAAAAATAAAGTAGTTGTAAAATTCGACAATATCTGCACAAGTGGGATTTATGATTTTGAAGCGGATGAATTTACCGATTATTCATCTACCCAGGGAATTACTCCCCATGGAGAATGGGAATTTAACGAAGACCGGACTGTTCTTGAAGGCAAAAAAGCAATCATTATACCACAACCTACGTCGAGCTGCAGAATTGTTCTTCAAATTGATGGACGTACATTTACTAATAACTTGCCTGATGATTTCACATTAAATGAAAATACAAGTTATAAACTTGCCATCAGCTATGATCCTGTTATTGGTATAGAAGCCATCATTCCTTCTATCACAGATTGGGAAGTTGATGAAAATATATATGATATTGATTTGAATGAAGATAGAAAAACAGAATCAATTTCATTAAGTACGCTTGACTTTAGCAAAACCAATATTTATCAGATACTAAATACATCAAATGAAATTTTGGGTGAAGTTTGCAAGGAGTATTTGCTAAGCAATAATGTTGAGGCACAAGCTATCGTTTATTATCCAGCCTCAACACCAATGCAAGGCACCGTATTAGAACTATTATCACCCGATACTAATGTTCATGGTGGTAGCGTAGTATGGGCAAATAACGCTTTGCAATATACACCCGGAGAAAGCGAAGCATATACAGAAATCATCCTCGATGCTACCGGTAAATTAATTAAAGCAGCTGTATCAAGCTCTCCAAGTATCAAATCTAAAGCTTATAAGCTGAAAGATACTCGCGGTAGTGAAAATTTTGAGTATTCAGTAGTAAAAATCGGCACGCAATACTGGATGAGTGAGGATTTGAGAACTACAAGATTAAACAATGGCACGCCAATGGCTAATAATAGCGAAACGCTGACCTCAACAGAATCTGGATATTATAGCAAGAATACATATTATTTCTATAATATGGCTGCTATTAATACACAACAAATAGCCCCAATTGGCTGGAGTATTCCTAATGCAGCCCAATGGGAAACAATGATTATGTATCTTAATAATGAGTCTTATAAACTTAAAACTCCGAATTGGAAAAGTTCAGATGCTGCAAAACAAGGCAATAATATAAGTATGTTTACCTCAATAGGAACTGGATTTTTCAGAACTAATGGTAGCGAATCTCAATATGGTGGTGAAAATGAATATTGCTGCTACTGGGTATTAAACTCTGAAGGATTAGTTAGCACTTCTGATGTAGGTATTTCAATTAAATTCAATTCAGATCCTGTAGATATTGCAAGATATACTAGTCATTGCGCATACTCAATACGATGCATAAGAGAATAAACACAGTATTCTCCATTTATAAATCAAGACTGTTGCTACTCATCTTTTGCGGATGTATAGCAACAGCTTGCATAAATACACTGGGAGATGAGACAAAAGACAACTCCATGCCCGAAGCAGGTGATGTTGTTCTGACAATTACCGCCAGCAGTCTCCAGAAACAAATCTATAATACAGATTATAAAGAATATATAGGCATATATATGCTTTATGGAGACAACAGTTTGAGTGATGAGCATTATTTATCGAATGAAAGATTCCAATGCACAAGCAGTGGCTTCACTCCTGATGAGACTCTTTTCTATCCGAATAATAAGACGAAATGCGAATTGATAAGTTATTATCCCTATCAAACTGAAGGTATAAATAGCAGTGAGCAAACCCTAACAGTAAGTGTTCGTGGAAATCAGAGCTCACTGATTCATTTTAATCAGTCCGATTTTATGATTTCGCGAAGTCCCAATATTGTTCCCTCAACTAAGGCAGTTGCTTTGTCGCACGATCATAAATTTAATATGCTGAATGTCATTATTAAATGCGTAAACAATGAAGATATAAATGCTTTGCGGAATCAAAATCCTATCCTATTAATCAATAACACGTTTTGCCAGGCCATTTATCATTTTGACAGCAACAGTCTGACCGATTATGATACTAAAATGCCTATTACGCCTTATGGACAATGGAGTGTACAAAACAATAAATTGTTGGGCAAGAAGTGTATGATTATTCCGCAAACATTACCTTCAACAAGTATCATTGCCACTTTAACCGTAGGATACCGCACTTTTGAATGTAGTCTGACTGAAGATTTTGTGCTTGAAGCAGGAAAATCGAGCGAACTTATTTTATGGTATGATCCGGCAAACGCATCAAACCAGATAACGGCAAATATTAGCGATTGGATAGAAGGTGATAGTTCGGAAGTCAATGCTGAGGAAACAGACGAGAAAGACTATGTCTCTGCAAATGAATTGAATTTTAGCGGGAGCCATGTGCTAACTGTCTACTCTAAAGGCGTTGCCATTGCCCGGATATGTAAAGAGTTACTCTTCAATATTCAGATTAATGAGGAAGCACTAGTTATTTATCAGGCGAAAGACAACATTATCGATGATACCAATGGATTTGTATGGCAAATTTGCAATCAAAACGGTAATATTCATGGTGGCCATGTAAAATGGGATAAAGCTGATAATTCTTTTACTTATACGCCGGGCAATAAACCATTTATCAATGACCTCTATTTCGATGAAGATACAGTTATTTGTATCGATAAGCCTGTCCGTTCTCTATTTATTTCGGTAAAAGATGAACTTTGTACAGATCAAAGGAATAAGGAGACGATCTTCTACCCTATCGTTAAGATTGGGACCAGCTACTGGCTGAAAGAGAATCTCAGAGCAACGCGGTATAATAATGGCAAGGCTATTACAAAGAAAACAGCTTCGACCTATACAAAGAAGACAGCCGGCTACTTTGTAAATGGCACTGACATCTTTTATAACAAAGCTGCAGTTCTCACCGGCAATCTTCCACCGGCAGGCTGGAGAATTTCCAATGAAACTGATTGGGAAAAACTCAACAATTATATCGGTGGCAGCGTTTCTTATATTAAAGATAATGGAAGCTGGGTACACGATAATTATGAGGCATTGGATTATAGTGGATTCAGTGCAATGCCCACTGGCATTTTTACCACAGCCAACGATAATGAAGAAAGCATTTATGGTTTTGGCAACCGTTATGCAGCATTCTGGCGCATGGATAATGTGAACGGAGAATTAACAGAAAAAGCGGTAATGATACGTTATGATGCCGATGATTTAAGAAGCGCCGTTTATACTGATTTCTCAGGTTACAGCGTAAGATGTATAAAAGAATAGTGTTTTATTGGCAAACTATTAAGAAGACTTTCGTCGGGTAATTTCTTTTTTTCATTTATCTTTGTACACTCTTTACCCCGTTTTCAGGGTAATAATGCTAACATATTGATTAACAAATAAAAGAAGAAATTATGGCAATGCATACTTGGTTTGAGTGCAAGATCCGTTATGAAAAATTGATGGAAAACGGAATGAACAAAAAAGTAACCGAACCTTATTTAGTTGATGCGTTAAGTTTTACAGAAGCAGAAGCACGTATTATCGAAGAAATGACTCCTTATATTACTGGTGAGTTTACAGTATCTGACATTAAACGTGCAAACTATAGCGAACTCTTCATGAGTGATGAAGACAGCGCAGATCGTTGGTTTAAAGCTAAACTTATTTTCATCACTCTGGATGAGAAAAGTGGTGCTGAGAAAAAATCTTCTACTCAGGTATTGGTACAGGCAGCAGATTTGCGCGACTCTATCAAGAAACTTGATGAAGGCATGAAGGGTACTATGGCTGATTATCAGATTGGTATGGTATCTGAAACTATGCTGATGGATGTATTTCCTTACAGCGCTGAACCAAACGACAAACCTGAGTTTAGCGAAAAATAAATAAGAATTATGAGTATTGCTGAGAATTTAAAACGGATATGGGCCGAACTACCTGAAGGTGTGAAGCTGGTTGCTGTTTCAAAATTCCATCCCAATGAGGCGATAGAAGAAGCATACAATGCCGGACAGCGAATATTTGGCGAGAATAAGGTTCAGGAAATGACTGCAAAATATGAGTCGCTTCCTAAAGATATCGAATGGCATTTTATTGGTCATTTGCAAACCAATAAGATAAAATATATCGTTCCCTATGTTAGCCTGATTCATGGCATAGACTCTTATCGCTTATTAGCCGAGGTCAATAAATATGCTGCTAAAGTTGACCGGAAGATTAAATGCCTTTTGCAAATTCATATTGCACAGGAAGAAACAAAGTTCGGCTTCAGCTATGATGAATGTCAGGAAATGCTTAAAGCAGGCGAATGGAAGAATCTTCAAAACATAGAGATATGCGGATTAATGGGCATGGGCAGTAATACCGATGATGAGAATCTTATTAAAAAGGAATTCTCTGAAATCCACAACTTTTTTCTGAAGACTAAAAAAGATTTTTTCGCTGATGCTGATTCTTTTAAGGAACTTTCTATCGGCATGTCTGACGATTTTGAAATTGCCGTTGCCGAAGGCAGTACACTGGTAAGAATTGGTAGTATGATTTTTGGACATAGAAACTATAACTAATAAATCTTACAATTATGACCGAACTTAAAACCACTTTTGCAGGGCTTCATTTAAAGAATCCCATTATTATCAGTAGCTCTGGTTTAACTGATAGTGCTGATAAAAATAAAAAATTGTGTGAGGCTGGTGCCGGAGCTATCGTTTTGAAATCTCTTTTCGAAGAGCAGATTTCAATGGAGGCTGAGAGTCTTAGAAATTCAGAATATTCTGAAGGGAATGATTATCTGGCCGATTATGTTCGCGGTCATAAATTAGCGGAATATATTCAATTAATTCGTGATAGTAAGAAAGTGTGCGATATACCAATTATCGCAAGTATCAATTGCTATACGAATTCTGAATGGATCGATTTTGCCAAACAGATTGAAGAAGCAGGGGCAGATGCATTGGAGATAAATATTTTATCGATTCAAACCGATAGAAACTACATCTTCGGATCGTTTGAACAACGCCACATCGATATATTACACCATGTAAAGAAGGTGACAAGATTGCCGATTATCATGAAACTGGGAGAGAATCTGACTAATCCGGTTGCTCTGATTGACCAGCTTTACGCTAATGGTGTTGCTGCTGTAGTGTTATTTAACCGTTTTTATCAGCCCGATATTGATATTAAAAATGTATCATATGTACCTGGTGAAGTTTTCAGTAACCCTTCGGATGTTTATATGCCTCTTCGCTGGATAGCCATTTCATCATCTATCGTAGATAAGATTGATTATGCGGCTTCAGGCGGAGTACATTCGGCAGAAGCTCTGATTAAGGTTCTTTTAGCCGGAGCTTCAGCTGCGGAAATCTGTAGTGTGGTTTATCAGAAATCGCCTACCTGCATTAAAGAGATGCTCGATTATCTTGAGTTCTGGATGAAAGAACAGGGATATGATAAAATTTCTTTATTTAAAGGAAAGCTCAATGCGAAAGATATAAAAGGATTGAATATGTGGGAACGTACTCAATTCCTGAAATATTTTAGTTCAAGAGAATAAAATGAAATCAATTGCACCCGAATCGTTTTAAACCATCGATTCGGGTGTTTTTTTATATCCATCCGGTTTTTGTCATCAAAAAATCAGAAAAAGAATCAAGTAAATAAACATTGAACAACTTAATGCGTTAAACATTAAACAGATAACATCAAATACTTCTGTTTGGCTCCATTAATTGCATTTATACATGAAGAGGTTAATTTCATTTATAGTCATAACTCTGTTTCTCTCTTCCATTGCACTATATGCTCAAGAAAGAAAAGTCCGCTCGGAATACATTTATAGTGTATCTATGCTAAAAGATGGTCCGGCTGCCGATTTTGTAAAAGCAGAGAAGGGACTTTATTTCAGTCTTTCGTTTTGTGTAGATGGGGTATATACCGGGTTGTACTCGAAAGATGCGCTTTATGGATTATACCGGCTTGGCGAGGGACAAGAAACCGGAGAATCAGAGTTTACATTTCAAGGTTTTAATGAAAACAGTGGAAAGAAAGTAGAGATTATCATGGCCGATCTGACCATAGACAGGAATACTCCGATCTTTTATATCAGTATACTTGATGGTGGTAAAAAGATGATTTTGCTATGCAATAAATTCGAATATCGGGAATATAAATAAACCTTCCTATTTTACGAGTTTCATGGTGATAGCTCCCAGGGAGACTGAGGAGCTATGGATGGCTCGTTGATTATAGCTTGCCCGCGAATCAGCAATAGCTTGCTGATAATTGACATTAAACTCACTAAAAACACGACTTTATCTTATTGATAATTCGAATGTTACTACAAATCTTTCAGTAGTATTTTACTTGTTCTATCATAATATTCATTTCGCGAATCGAGCAAGACTTTCCATTCAGTGCTAAATTCATCTTCATTATCTATCTTGAAGTTTTCTGACCCGAATGTATCGATACGTTCAAAAAGCTGAGCTACATTCATCTCGTTGATATCGAATGCAGGCTGATATCCTATTTTTTCACTCTTCACATCGTCAGTATGCTCGCTGACAAAGCCTATTTCGATAAGTATATCAAGCACTTGTTTGGTAAGTCGGAAAGGAATCTGATAATTTTCGGAAAGCTCCTCGGCCGTATAGGGCTGTTCCTGCCTGACAAACTTTTTAATGATGAGCGACATGATGAGCACTGTAATAAAGTCTTTATACCGGCGGCTAATGTTCTTGGTATCGGTATCAAAGCTGAAATTACGCACATTTTGTCCGGCATAGGTCAGCAACGCACCAAATAAGCAGATGGTCCATGAAATCTGCAACCATAATAAGAAAAGAGGAAGTGCGGCAAAACTACCATAAATAGCATTATAGCGCGAAACCCAGATCTGTCCGCCGATATAGATATACTGAAACCCCTGGTACGCCGAACCAGCAAGGATACCGGCAATAAGTGCATATTTAAACTTCACCTTGGTGTTAGGCATGATGATGTAAAGTGAGGTAAACATGAACCATGTAAACACAAAAGGAATGAGTTTAATCAGAAATTTCAGAAATGGGGTAAGCAATTCGAAGTTGATCATCTGCTCTACACTGGTGGACATAAACAGTGATAAACCACCTGAGATTACAATCAGTATAGGCGTAATCAAAAGCATAGAGAAATAATCTGTAATCATACGATATATGGTTCGTCCTTTTTTAAGGTTCCATATACGATTGAAAACGATTTCTATATCATTAATCAGGTTAAGTACCGTCCAGAGTAAGGCTACAAAACCGACGCCGATAAAGATGCCGCCTTTGGTTTCTGAAAGATAAGAATTAACGAATCCGAGAATAGCATCGGTTGTCTCGTTATTGCCACCAAAACTACGATAAAATTCAGCTTCCATAAGATTGGTGAAACCAAATCCACCGGCAATGGCAAAAAGAATGGCAAAAATAGGGACAATTGCAAGAAGAGTACTGTAAGTAAGCGCGGCAGCCTTACTCATGATGCGGTATTCCATAAAACGATTGATGCAGAGATAGAGCGTTTTAATGGCATTATATAAGGAATATTTTCTTTTCGTTACTTCATTTTCGGTAATTCGCCAAATGTCGTAAGAAAGAAATTTCCATATCTCGGCAATCTTTTTATTCATAGAAA
Organism: uncultured Bacteroides sp.; assembly: GCA_947074195.1. GTDB lineage: Bacteria > Bacteroidota > Bacteroidia > Bacteroidales > Bacteroidaceae > Bacteroides. The sequence continues at coordinate 26,465 of CAMTOS010000004.1, read as the reverse complement.
AACTAAGTTTATAAGGTATCTACTTAGAAATAAAAAAAGCAGTAGGTCTGTAAGCCGGGTTCTGTTTCCAGTAAACTGGATGCCTGTCATTTATCTGAGCAATAAGTCACCTTATTACTTTAGCGGTCTACCCTCCGACATGGAGCGAGCAGCTCTCTTAACGCCGGTATACATGACCTTACAACACCTAAGACGCACAGCCTGTATGTCGCCACACAGCTGGTAGGCTCTTACCCCACCTTCTCACCCTTACCATCTCTCCAAAGGATTAATGGCGGTTATTTTCTTCTACGTTACTCTACCCTCGCGGACAGCTTTCTGTTAGGAAGTAGGTTGCTCTGAGTTGCCCGGACTTTCCTCCTGTATATTGCTATACACGCGACAGACCGACCTACTGCTTTTCAACGCAAAAGTAGAACGATTTATTCAATAATTCAAACTTTATCGTTTCAAATCGACCTATGCTACCATATATAACATTTCAAAATGATATTTGTATCGATTTATCACGAAAAAACGACCTTTTATTGCGAATTTTGAGACCAAAACCATATAAATATTATCTTTGCTGATAATAAAACAAAACACCAGACATGAAAATACTCTCCTTTAAAACAAGAAATCATCTGATTCTGCTTCTTATCTTTAATCTTATTGCTCCCGGTTTATGGGCACAGAATAAGAATTTCGGTATCATCAACCTATCGGTTAGCAATATGCGCGATAAGGCCAGTTTCTCATCAGAAATGGTAACACAAACCTTACTTGGTACACCAGTGAGAATTCTAAATACCGATGGATGGGTACAGATTGAAACGCCCGATGGATATAACGGATGGGTGCATCGTGTGGCAGTAGTGCCAACCGATAGTCTGACTTTAAGCGAGTGGAATAAAGCAGAGAAAGTTATCGTTACCTCGCACTATGGGTTTACTTACTCTCAGCCAAACGTCAACTCTCAGGTTGTTTCTGATATCGTGTCGGGTGATCGTTTAAAATGGAAAGGCAAAAAGAAGGGCTTCTATATCGTAGAATACCCCGATGGAAAGACAGCATATATTCCTCAAAGCATATCGATGCGCGAAAGCGACTGGCGCAGATCTTTAAAGCAAGACCCGGAAAGCATTCTGGAAACAGCCTATACGCTAATGGGCGTACCCTATCTTTGGGGTGGAACTTCGGCTAAAGGAGTGGACTGCAGCGGTTATGTACGCACCATTTTGTTTATGCACGACCTGATTATCCCTCGCGATGCGACTCCACAGTCTAAAGTGGGCGAATATATTGAAATTGCTCCCAATTGTGCTAATCTTATACCCGGAGATTTTATTTTCTTCGGCTCCAAACCAACAGAGGATAAAAAAGAACGTGTGAGCCATGTTGGAATATATGTAGGGAATGGAGAGTTTATTCATTCTCAGGGTAACGTGCATGTCAGCAGTCTGATTAAGGGTGCACCTAATTTCGATGAATTCAATCTGAATCGTTTGCTCTATGCACGCCGAATCTTGCCTTATATCGGTGAGGACCCGCAGATTGAAACAACATTGACCAACCCACTCTATTTAAAATAATTGCTAAATCATCTTCTATGCAAAACAGACGAAACTTTCTGAAAACGCTTGGATTCGCCATGGCGGGTTCGGGTTTATTAATGCATCAAACAACATATGCCGGCGCTTTAAGCAATACTGCATCTTTTTTAAAACACGGCAAAAGCGGGAAAATGAAATTAAAATTCTATCCATATGAACTCGATCTGAAGCATGTTTTTACGGTTGCTTCTTTTTCGCGCAAAACTACTCCGACAGTTCAGGTTGAGATTGAACTCGATGGTATCACGGGCTATGGCGAGGCATCGATGCCTCCTTATTTAGGAGAATCGATTGAATCGGTCACAAAATTTCTCGGGAAGGTCAATCTTGATCAATTTAACGATCCGTTTCTAATGGAAGATATTTTATCCTATGTCGATGGTATTGAACCGGGAAATCATGCGGCGAAAGCGGCTGTCGACATTGCTCTACACGATCTGACCGGAAAGATAATGGGTGTGCCCTGGTATAAAATCTGGGGATTGAACAAACAAAATACACCATCGACAAGTTTTACTATTGGTATAGATACAGCCGAAGTCGTGAAAGAAAAAACACTCGAAGCAGCCGGGCAGTTTAACGTATTGAAAGTTAAACTGGGTCGTGACAACGACAAAGAAATGATTGAAACCATACGACAGGTGAGTTCACTGCCGATTGCCGTGGATGTAAATCAGGGTTGGACCGACCGGGAATATGCACTCGATATGATTCACTGGCTGAACGAGAAAGGTATTGTTATGGTAGAGCAACCCATGCCGAAAACGCAGATTGATGATATGGCATGGTTGACTCAACATAGTCCTCTACCTACTTTCGCAGATGAATCATTGCAACGTCTTAAAGATGTGAATGACATGAAAGGAGTATTCTCCGGGATAAACATTAAACTGATGAAATGCACCGGAATGCATGAAGCATATAAAATGATGGTTCTTGCCCGGGCACTCGGTATGAAGGTGATGATTGGGTGTATGACAGAAACTTCATGCGCTGTTTCAGCAGCTTCACAACTCTCGCCTGGAGTCGACTTTGCCGATTTGGATGGCAACCTGTTAATCTCGAACGATCTTTATAGCGGAACGAAGGTAGTTAACGGAAAAATAACTTTAAATGACCTTCCAGGCATTGGGATAGAAAAATTATAGTTTTATCTGTGTGTATATTTATAACCTTTATATAATCGGTTTTTCAGGCATTATTTAAGACAATAGTAATGTATTAACACTTGTTTAATGCTATGAAATCTAAATTATTAGGCATACAGGGTTAAGTGCTGTTAAGCTCACGGGTTCATTGTTAAAAGAAAGAAATTTTCCAAGCGAGAAATTAGCATGAATTCATATTATTCTTAAATTAACGACATAAAGTTAATTATAACACAGTATTTAACACATTAATCATTATACAAAGAATCGTATGAGACAAACTTTAAAAACCTTTCTTGGAGCCGGCGCACTGGTTGTTGTCTGCTCTGGTGTAGCGGGTGTTACTGCGTACAAAGTAGCACAGATGAATATCGAATCTTCATCTATGGATAAAGTCGTTTTTCAGCAGAATCCCTCTTCTAATATAATGGCCTCTACCTATGCGGCACATCAGTACCAGCCGGTAGATCTGACCAAAGCTGCAGAAAGCTCACTGCATGCGGTGGTGCATATTCAGTCCACACAGCAGGCAAAAGAACAAAACATGCAGCAGCCTACTGACATTTTTGAGTTCTTCTTCGGACAAGGCGGCCGTGGACAACAGCAGGCTCAACCTCGTGTAGGTTTTGGCTCGGGAGTAATCATTTCTAAAGATGGATATATTGTAACCAATAATCATGTAATTGAAGGTGCAGATGAAATTACCGTTAAACTCAATGATAACAGAGAGTTTAAAGGACGCATTATAGGTACAGATCCAAGCACGGATCTTGCCCTCATTAAAGTTGAATCGAGTGATGATCTTCCAACTATTCCAATCGCCAACTCAGATGATCTGAAGGTTGGTGAATGGGTATTAGCGGTAGGCAATCCTTTCAATCTGAATTCTACAGTAACTGCCGGTATCGTCAGTGCAAAAGCCCGCACACTTGGTGTATATAATGGCGGCGTTGAATCGTTTATTCAGACCGATGCAGCTATTAACCGCGGAAACAGTGGTGGTGCTCTTGTAAATGCAACAGGCGAACTTGTAGGTATTAACTCAGTACTTTCATCACCAACCGGTGCATATGCCGGATATGGCTTTGCTATTCCGACAAGCATTATGACTAAAGTTGTGAGCGATCTGAAAGAATTCGGTACAGTGCAACGTGCTTTACTTGGTATTCGTGGTGCATCACTTGGTGGTAATCTGATGGAAGATCAGCAGGCTATCGACCGTTCGGGTACAACTCTGCGCGATAAAGCCAAAGAATTTGGTGTAACCAGCGGTGTATGGGTTCGCGAAATCGTAGATGGCGGATCGGCTGCAGATTCAGATATCTTCGTTGATGATGTAATTACCGGCATCAATGATAAGAAAGTACAAAACTTTGCTGATCTTCAGGAAGCGCTATCCCAATATCGTCCTGGTGATAAAGTATCTGTAAAACTGGTACGTTCTAAGAAAGAAAAAACAATTCAGCTTACGCTTAAAAATGAACAAGGCACAACTACGATTATCAAAGAATCTGGTATGGATGTACTTGGTGCAGCCTACAGAAACTTACCTGAAGATATGAAAAAGCAACTTAAACTTGGATATGGCGTTCAGGTAACAGGAGTAACTACAGGAAAAATGGCAAATGCAGGTGTTCGTAAAGATTTTATTATACTAAAAGCCAACGAACAACCGTTACGTAATGTAGAAGATCTTGAAGCCGTATTTAAAGCAGCTGTTAAATCGCCAAATCAGGTGTTATTCCTTTCGGGCGTTTATCCATCGGGCAAGCGTGGATATTATGCCGTGGATTTAACACAGGATTAAATTTTAACAGTTTATACAGCAAGAAGTTGAAATAATAGCTAACAAAATAGAAAAAGGAGGTTGTCACTCAACTTGACAGCCTCTTTCTTTGTTTGATTATCTGCGGAAAACACGAAGAAATAAATGTTAAAAGTTTGCTTCCTCGTGGTATTTTATATAATTTTGCACACCAAATCTGTTTTATAGAATGAGACAACTAAAGATAACTAAGAGTATAACCAACAGAGAGAGTGCATCTCTTGATAAGTATCTGCAAGAAATTGGTCGTGAAGACCTGATTACGGTTGAAGAAGAAGTAGAATTGGCGCAACGTATTCGCAAAGGTGATCGTATTGCTTTAGAGAAGTTGACGAGAGCTAACTTGCGTTTTGTGGTGTCAGTTGCTAAACAATACCAGAATCAGGGTTTGAGCCTGCCAGACTTAATTAACGAAGGAAACTTAGGATTAATTAAAGCAGCTGAGAAATTTGATGAAACCCGTGGTTTCAAATTCATCAGTTATGCAGTTTGGTGGATTCGTCAATCAATCCTTCAGGCTTTGGCAGAGCAATCACGTATTGTGCGCTTACCTCTGAACCAGGTTGGATCATTGAATAAAATCAGTAAGGCTTTCTCTAAGTTCGAACAGGAAAACGAACGCCGACCCTCACCAGAAGAACTTGCCGATGAATTGGAAATTCCGGTAGATAAAATTTCAGATACTTTGAAAGTATCGGGCCGTCATATTTCTGTAGACGCACCTTTCGTTGAAGGTGAAGATAACAGCCTTCTTGATGTATTGGTAAACGATGATTCTCCAATGGCAGACCGCTCGTTGGTTAACGAATCTCTGGCCCGCGAAATTGACAGAGCGCTATCAACTTTGACAGACAGAGAAAAAGAAATTATTCAGATGTTCTTTGGTATTGGTCAGCAGGAAATGACATTAGAAGAAATTGGCGATAAATTTGGATTGACACGTGAACGCGTAAGACAAATTAAAGAAAAAGCCATCAGAAGACTTCGTCAGAGCAACCGTAGCAAATTACTGAAATCCTATTTAGGATAATACATTTTATAAGAAATATACTGAAGCAGCGTAAGATTAATCTTATGCTGCTTTTTTATTTTCAGAGAACAGCACCGAAATTGAAATGTTTTTATTCTATTATGTAGCAATATAATGGTAACCGAAGATTTTTTTTTATATTTGCTGTCCTAAAATATCAAAGTAATGAAATACGCAAAAATACTTATTACCCTTGTGTTAGTGTTCGCACTTAGTTCGGTGGCTTCAGCAAAAAAGAAAAGTGAACCAAAGAAAGTTTATGCATTTGGTGTTGCAGCCTCTTTTACCGATTCTATCGTATATTACACACCTATTCAGTTATTAGATGAGGTATATACCGATCATAACGGTTTTCTGCCTAACAGAGATTTATATAGCTATCAGCTGAAAAATCATTTCGAACAGGAAATGAATGAACAGAACCGTATTTGTATGATTTACTTTTCGACTACCAGAAAGAAATTAGAAAAGGAACAGACAAAGCTCATTGCAAAATATAAAAAGAACAAGAATCTTGTTATTCAACCATTGCCATCAGAAAACTTTGAATTCAAGAAACCTGATATTGGTGAGTAACATAATATAAATTCTGGTTTATAATAATATGGACAAAAAAACAGGATGTACTCTTAACGATTACATCCTGTTTTTTATTTTACTGCCGCCTTCAATACTTATTGTAAGAGACAATCTTATCTTTATTCTTTCTGATTTTCTTTCTTTTATCCTTTGTAGGATATCCGATCACAATATCGAGCAATAATCGCTTTGAAGAAGGTATTCCGGCAAGCTTCTTTATCTCAGGTTCGTCAAACCAACCTAAGATGCATGAACCCAGACCTTCGCTCTCGGCTGCAAGGGCAATGTGTGCTGCTGCTATACCAATATCAATCAAAGGAAAGTACTTATCTTTTAGTTTAGCACCAATAAATGAAGTTACATTGGCCGATTCTTCTGTAATAAGGATATGTACAGGAGCATCTTTAGCAAATTTATTCATTCCAAAGCTCGCAGTAGCCTTACCTATCTTTTCGGTAATATCTTTATCAGTGACTACTACAAAATGCCATGGTTGGGCGTTACAAGCCGAAGGAGCCAGACAAGCTGCTTCGATGATACGTTCCAGTTTATCGGCTTCAACTTCTTTAATCTTGTCGAATGAACGGTCGCTTTGACGCGATTTTACCAGTTCAAGAAAATCCAAATTCGTTTTTTCCATAAATCCTTTTCTTATTTATAAGCTGCCATACGGCTAAGATATTTACCAATAATATCAAATTCAAGATTTACAATGCTGTCAACTTTGAAAGTATGGAAATTGGTATGCTCAAAAGTATATGGTATAATAGCCACCTGGAAAGTATTTTCAGTAGGATTGCATACAGTCAGACTAACGCCATTCACTGTTACCGAACCTTTATCTACCGTAAGATAACCACGTTTTGCCATTTCTTTATCAAAAGCATATTCAAAAGTAAAATACCAGCTGCCTTCTGCATCATCAATAGCAATACACTTTGCAGTCTGATCGACATGTCCCTGTACAATATGACCATCTAAACGCCCGTTCATCATCATACTACGCTCAATGTTTACTTTATCGCCAATCACAAGCGTACCAAGATTTGAACATTCAAGGGTTTCTTTCATGGCAGTAACTGTATAGGTTTCTTCTGTCAGAGCCACTACGGTAAGGCAAACGCCATTGTGCGAAATACTCTGATCAATCTTCAATTCATCAACAAAAGAACATTTAAAAGTAAAATGAATATTCTCTTGCTCTTTTACCAGGCCTGTTAATACGGCATATTCTTCTACGATTCCGGAAAACATATTATATTGATTTTTTAAGTCTGCAAAGCAATGTATTGCCCTGAGATGTATGTGAGTAATAAAGTGAATTTGAAAGTATAAACGGTATACTTAATGCATCAAAGATACAAATTATTGAATGTTCTGTCAAAAATTAAAGAAACAGAAAGATTAATGATTGTTATCTTCAGCCTGTAGATGGCAGGCAGCTCTGTTTATTTTAGATGTTTCAGTTAAGGGAATCTCATCGACATATATAATTCTACGAGGTTGCCAGTATTTAGGTAGTTGTGAAAGCGCAGAAGATATATCTTCAATATCAGTATTAAGTTTGGCAACTAATAAAACAACAGCCTGTCCCAGAAGAGAGTCTTTTCGATAAGTTATGGCGAAAGGAGCACGAATTAAAGGCGTAAGTAACTTTTCAACTTCTTCTATCTGAATTTTTATCCCTCCACTATTAATGACATTATCTTTTCGTCCCAGAATACGAAAAGAGGAATCGGGTCTAAGATCAGCCACATCGTTGGTTATCAGATGTTCATTACAAACCAGTGGCGCATCAATAATTAAAGTCTGATCGGATGATAAAGATAGTGTAACTGATGAAAATGGATGGTAGTATTCTGATCTATAATTACCATTTAAGCGGCGTAAAGCTATATGTGAAAGCGTTTCGGTCATGCCGTATGTAGAATAAACAGCGTTTGGAAAATCTATTAATTCAGCTTCCATTTCTTCATTAATCGCACCACCCCCAATGATTAGAGTTTTTATGTTCATTAATCGTTTCTTCTCAATAGGGTCTCGCAAACTATTATAGATTTGCATCGGCACCATTGCCGCGAAATCAATTTGCTGATCTATGCGCTTAAGGGGATATCCAGAAGGTGTTTCGATCATCAGGTTTAAACCACCCACAAGAGCGCGGACAACCATCATTTTGCCGGCTATATATTGTACTGACATACAAAGCAAGGCTGAATCTCCGGGGTTTAAGTTCAGAAAATCGCACGTTAAACGGGCACTGTTCATCATATTATCTTTACGCACTTCCATTTGTTTAGGAGTGCCTGTTGATCCTGAAGTCCTGACAGTGATTGTTGGATTTTCATTAAACCATTCCAGCAGAAAATGATAAACCTCCATACCGATTTCTTTATCGGCATCTGATAAATTAGAGATTAATCCGGATAAAGTCTTTACAGAATATAATGTCCCGTTTATAATGATAGATTGCTTTTTCATAATCTGCAGAAAGTTTTAACGCCTGATATCAAACCACAGACTCGAATGACTCATATAGAGTGGAGATTCTATATTATTGATATATAATGCCCCTGTTCCCAGCCCTTGTGGTAATGCATTATTAAGTGAAGCACAATATTGAGCGATGGCATTTAAACCGATATTCGATTCAAGGGCAGAGGTAATCCACCATTTAATATCCCGTTCATCGGCTAGTTTTATCCATTCATCAGAACCAGATATTCCGCCATGCAACGAGGGTTTAAGTATAATATAATGAGGATGTATCTCATCAAGAAGGTGTTTTTTATCGGGCAAATGAGTTATGCCTATCAATTCTTCATCGAGAGCAATGGGGATAGGTGAATTCTTTACCAAAGCCGCCATCTGACTCCATTGACCGGCTGCAATAGGTTGCTCAATGGAATGAATATCATATTTAGCCAATTCATTAAGACGATGAAGCGCACTGTCTGTAGGGAAAGCACCATTGGCATCGAGACGAATCTCAATATCTTTTTCCGTATATCGTTCACGGATTAATCGTATCAGTTCCAACTCTTCTGCGAAATCAATAGCCCCAATCTTTAATTTGATGCAATGAAACCCTTCGGCAAGCTTACTTTCTATTTGCTGATACATGGATTGATAATCGCCCATCCATATCAAACCGTTAATTGGGATCCCAGCTTCAGAATGTGCGAATGGAGTATTGTAAAATGCCAGACTTCCTGTTTCTAAATGCGTCAAAGCGGTTTCAATACCAAAAAGAATAGAAGGGAACTGCATAAGTTCTTTATAATCGATTTGTCCTGTTTCGCAGAATTTTTCACAATAAGCATGGAGCAGATCTTCATATTCAGGGACATCATCGCAACTAAGATTTGGCAATGGCGCACACTCCCCTATTCCGACGCGCCCCGGATATTTATCAGAGGTAAGATAAATGTACCAGACATCACGTTTATGATAAACGCCGCGCGAAGTTCCTGCCGGCTTTTTGAAAATTAATCGATATGGCGAAATATAATACGAATAATCCATAGAGATTTAAATATAAGCGATATTATTATCTATTCTAAAATACCTTATGGCATTTTAGGAAATTTCTTGAAGTCGGGTTTACGCTTTTCAAGGAAAGCAGTTTTTCCTTCATGCGCTTCTTCCGTCATATAATAAAGCATAGTTGCATCACCAGCCAACTCCTGAATACCAGCCTGACCATCGAGTTCGGCATTTAAACCGGCTTTAATCATGCGAAGAGCGAGCGGACTAAGTTGCATCATTTCTTCTGCCCACTGTACATACTCATCTTCCAGTTTTTCAAGAGGAACAATCGTATTTATTAATCCCATATCTAATGCCTCCTGCGCATTATACTTACGGCAAAGGAACCAGATTTCACGCGCTTTCTTTTGTCCCACTACGCGAGCCAGATAAGAAGAACCGAAACCTGCATCGAAACTACCTACACGTGGGCCTGTCTGACCAAAGATTGCATTCTCAGATGCAATTGAAAGATCGCAAACCACATGCAAAACATGCCCACCACCAATGGCAAAACCATTTACAGCAGCAATCACGGGTTTAGGAATGCTGCGGATTTGTTTCTGCACATCAAGCACACTTAAACGTGGAATGCCATTCTTATCGATATAGCCTCCATGTCCTTTTACATTCTGATCACCTCCACTGCAAAAAGCCTTATCACCTGCACCGGTTAAGACCACAACACAAATATCCTGTTCTTCGCGACAAATGCGAAGTGCATCGCTCATTTCTGCAGTAGTTGTAGGAGTAAAAGCGTTGCGATAGCGTTCGCGGTTTATAGTTATACGGGCAATACCATTATAGTAATCGAACAATATATCTTCATATTCCTTAATGGTAGTCCATTCTCTTTGAGTTGTTTCCATCTTATCTTGTTTTTAAATTCTTATAATAATCTTTCAATATACGGGCATCTTTGTTCTTATTGGTAAATACCTCTAATACGATTGGAGATTCTATGCCCTCTGATTTCATAAAATCGGTCATACCTGCCTGTAATTCATCTTCATTATCGGCACGCAAATAGGTAAATCCTAATGATTCTACCCACCCTTTTGCAGAAGTGTGATGAACTCCCGTAATATATTTATGTGATGTACCAGACATCTCAAGTCCCGGCAAAGTATGGAATATTTCACCTCCGCCATTATTTAACAGAAGTATTCTGACATTTGGTTTTGTGTTATTTCCCCACAGTCCATTCATCCCATAGAAGAAACTCAAATCGCCAATGACAATGAAATTCAGTTTATCTGAACCTGATGCATACCCTAAGGCCGATGACAAAGTTCCTTCAATTCCATTTATTCCGCGGTTGCAGCATACTTCAACTGTATCGGGAAATTGATAGAGCTGTGCATATCTCACCGTCGAGCTATTGGCCAGATGAAGTACACTTTCAGCAGGAAGATTTTGTATTAAATCTCCGATAGCTGACATTTCTGAATAGGCGAAATCGGGTTTAGGCAGTTGCTTGCAATAATTCTCCCACACTAAAGGAAATTGTGGAGTACGATTATCCATCAATACAGAAATGCGTTCCATAAATTCAAATGGATTCATTTCGATAACGGTGGTAAGCTTACCAAACAAATCTACGATTTCTCCATCGGCCGAAACATGCCAGTGTTCCAGATTTGGAATATTACGCAGATATTGTTTTAATCTTTTAGAGACAATATGACCGCCATAAGTAATGACCAGTTCAGGAGCAAACTTCTCTTTCTGCTCATCGTCCATAGAATAGATGGCAGCATCGAAGTTCTTTATTGCCATTCCCGGAATAGTACGATTGCTCAGATGCTCGGTTAACCATGTAAACTTCTTATACAAGGATTTAATCTCACGTTTTTCAAACAAATAAATCAGATTCATTTGTCCAACAACCATCATGCGTTTCTGATATTTATTCAGTTTGTCTATTAATGGTTGATACTCGCGATCATATAGATTTAAACCCTGATATCTTGTGATTACTCTTGCTTCAGGAAGAGACTCAGTGGTAAACTGAAAAAGTGGTTCGGTCACTGGTATATTGATATGTACCGGTCCATTTCCACGATGAGAAGTTTCGAGAATGGCTTCATTAATCAATCGGTTGCAGTACCATTCATCTTCCGGCGTATAAATTTCGGGCAAGTTAACGGCACATTTCACCATATTACCAAAAATACCGGGTTGAGGCATGGTCTGACCATCCATTTGTCCGATCCATGCAGCAGGTCTGTCAGCAGTGATAAACAATAACGGGACTTGCTGATAAAAAGCCTCGCAAACGGCCGGATGCAGATTGGCTACAGCCGATCCGGAAGTACAACACACAGCCACTTTACAGCCTCCGTTCAGAGCAAGACCAATGGCATAAAATCCAGCAGAACGCTCATCGGTAATCTGATAGCATTCAAAATAAGAGTGCTGCGTTAGTGTATGTACAATAGGTGCATTCCTGCTACCGGGACATAAAACAATCTTCTTTATTTCATGTGCCTCAAGGAGTGCAACCAGTTCCAGAATATTTTTTTTATCGCTATACATAATTAATATTCATTATTTATGATGTTCAACATGGTACACATTTTCTTCTCAGTTTCAATCCATTCATCCTCTTTTTCTGATGCGGCTAGTAAACCACCACCAGCATAAAGCGTTAGTTTATCATTATCCAGGGATAGACAACGTAAATTGACATATAGATTGGTTATTCCATCGGGTTGGAGTTCACCAATAAAACCCGAATAGTATTTTCGATTATACCCTTCATTTTTTAAGATAAAGTCATAAGCATCTTCTTTAGGCAAACCACATACCGCAGGGGTTGGATGCAATAATTTCAGTAAAGCACCTAATTTGGTCGGATCGGTAACTTTAAACTCAAAATCAGTACGTAAATGAACTAATTTACCTGCATTGACAGAATAAGGCCCGTTTTCTACCGGATCAATATTGATGCTATTTAACTGCCGGCGAATATAGGAAGAAACATATTTCTGTTCTTCCATATTTTTATTATCCCAGGTAAGAAATGATGAATCTTCTTTTAAAGATTGCGTACCGGCCAAAGCTACTGTTCGCCATTTCCCCTGATAACCAGAGAGAAGAATCTCGGGAGAACTCCCCATCCACAAGCCGGTCTGAGGAGTGTATAAAAGATAAATATATGAATTCGGATAAATCTGACAAGCCTTTATAAAACTATCCCATATATTAAATGATGTTGGGATATTATGCTCCTGTTTTCTTGAAAGAACAAGCTTATCAAACTCACCGGTTATTAATGCCTTACGAAACAAATCGAACTTCTCACTGTAATCATTTGCAATATCAACGATTTTGGCTGATGCAAAACTTGCATTCTGAGGAGCCATTTGACAGTTGTATTTTTCACGGATGTCAGCTCTTATCAAACAAACCGGAGAAGCAGAATCTGCAGAAAAAGGCGCAACAACAAAACCTTCCTGACCATTAAGATCATCCAGATTTTGTGTTGTATATAATTTTGTGTCGCTTTGAGCAATAAAATGAATATGAGAATCACCCGGTAACCTGAAATATGCAAAAGGAATACCGGATTTTAAATATTGATGAAAAGAAAGCGAATCTTCTGTATTTAGGTTCATCCTTTCTTTATTATGCTATTAACGACTCTGACTGTTGATACCAATTTTGCAGTTGATGTAAATATATCAATATTCCATACGTGAGTGGAACGACCTTTATGGACTAAAGTTCCTACCGCACGAACCGTATCACCTTCATGGGCAGAAGATATGTGGTTACCACTAACCTGAACTCCAAAAGCAAGTTCATCGGGTTTGCAGATAAGCATAGAACCTAAGCCTGCAACAGTTTCAGCCAACGCAAGAGTGGCGCCACCGTGCAAAATACCAAAAGGTTGTCGTGTACCATAATCAACTGGCATCGTAGCTTCAATTCTTTCTTCAGAAACATAGGTATACTGAATACCCAAATGACCCACCAGCGTATCTTTTGAGCTCCGGTTCAACTCCCTTACAGAAACTTCGTGCGGACGAACCTCTGATAAAAGATTTTCGATGACAAGAGCAACTCCATCTTCATCATTGGAAGCAGTAACTTCATCAGCACAAACTTTTACAGATTGTTGCGCATTACCCATTGCAATACTTAAACCGGCCGTCTGAAGCATAGATACATCACACACTCCATCACCAATAGCAACAACTTCATCCGAAGAAACAGACAAATGCTCTAATAAAGCACTTAAAGTAGTGGCTTTATCGATTCCACAAGGCACAATTTCAAGGAAATATTTCTCTGAGCGAAATACATCCATTGCACCACTCAAACGTTTACTCCAGTGTTCCTGCAAATCAATTAAAGCATCTTCATCGTCGCTGACAAGCATACATTTACAAGGGGCAAAGTCAAGAGCGATCGAGAAGTTAGGCTCTACAACAATCTTTAAATCATTGAGTTTAGCCTCCTTTTCAATATGCTTATTATCAGCGGTATCAGTAATTAAAACATCATCATGATAGGTAAGAATTGGGAAACCACTCTTATGGGCTTTACGTTCAAGATAAGGAAGCATTTCTGGATTAATGCGACGTTCGAAAATTACCTTACCATCTTGTGCAGAAATAATCTGACAACCATTGTAAGATAAAATATAGCCACCATAATTACCTATATTCAAATCCTTGGCAATAGGTAATAATCCATATGTAGGACGACCAGAAGCCAATACAATCCGAACACCCATTTGCTGAATCTTCAGTATAGCAGCTTTTGTACGTTTACTAATTTCATTCGAACTATTTAGTAACGTTCCGTCTACATCAAGAACTAATAATTTATATTTCATATTCATTAGTCGTTTTGAAGTTGTTACAGCAAAGGTATAATTATTTAAAATGAAAATAAAGGATGTAATCTAAAAAAGTGGTCAAAACGGCAGTGTATAAAGCTATTTGATGCCTTTTAATTTGGTTTGCTGCCAAGCCTTTTGCAATTCTTTGCCAAGCCTTTTGCAATATCTTGCCAAACCTTATGCAGTTTCTTGCCAAACCTTATGCAGTAAATTGCAGATAGCCTGGCAATACTTCATCTATATTACAACGGATAACCTGCAAACTTTTACTCCCATCAGATTGAAGAAGAAGCAATTATTTATGTAGTATACTTTCAATATATCCTTTTAGAAAGAAAGCATTATTATGTGTCTCATCTTTTGCAGCATATAGAAAAGTCACTTTCGTATATTTACTGATCTGATCGACAAAAGAAGTAAAATCCGGATTCGCTTGTAATTCCTGCTTATATTTCTTTTCAAAATCAGGCCATCTCTGATCAGGATTTTCATGAAACCATTCTCTTAGTTCGCTTGAAGGGGCAATTTCTTTTTCCCATTCAACACCTTCTAATTCTATTTTGCTGATTCCGCGTGGCCATAAACGATCCACCAAAAAGCATTTACCATCATCTGAGGAAATACCATCATAAACTCTTTTTAAATTAATCTGAACCATATTCTTCCGTTTATTTAATTATCTGTTAGATATAAACTCATTCCGGAAGTAATAGTTCTTTATTAAAAAGAAAAACTGCAATATTCACACCATACAGGTAGTGAATATTGCAGCTCAGATATTTTAAACTTTATATTTTAGATAATCTCGATTGCCGAAGCCGGAACCCACCCAACTTTACCATCTTCAAGTTTGATTTCTTTCCATTCGCGCATAGAGTTGTCTTTCACCTCTACTTTTCGTCCCTCGTGAAGCATAAACAAACTTGTACCCGAATCACTTGGAGTGCTCCTTACAGTTACGCTCGGGCGAACAACAACAGCATTATCTCTGTCAATCAATCGATGTTTTTGATGTGATGCAAAAATATTAGATAATATGACCATTGTCAGAAAGCATATACCACTAAAAAATCCGATCTTCTTGATCAATACTTTATTAGAGAAAATAAAGAAATAAAGCGATCCGATGAGGAGTATGAAAAATACGATTCCGCAAATTGCCCAGCTGTTTACGCTATGCATATTAATTAACGAGTTCACCCATGTCACAAAGAAAATCTCCGGCGTTTCATCAACTTTATCAATGGCACGTGCACGAGCCATTTCAAGATTAAAGCGGATATCAGCATTT
The DNA here is from genome assembly GCA_947074195.1 of uncultured Bacteroides sp. Classification (GTDB taxonomy): domain Bacteria; phylum Bacteroidota; class Bacteroidia; order Bacteroidales; family Bacteroidaceae; genus Bacteroides. The sequence goes on along the minus strand of CAMTOS010000004.1, from coordinate 10,617 downwards.
CCCGGTTCTAACAGAAGTGCACGCTCATAATTCAGAATAGCTTTTGCAATTTCATCAGATTTATAATAGCTATTACCTAAATTGTAATAAACATCAGCAGCTTCTCCATCAAGCAATAGTTGCTCATAAAGCTGAGCTGCACCAGCAAAATCATTATTAATATATGCACTATCGGCCATTGCTTTATTTATGGTCACCGGAACAAGATATTCGACATCATTCAATTCAATATCCTGCGGAGCTTCCTCGATTATGGTATCCTGAGCGTAAGTCAGCGAAGAAAAGCCAAATACAACCAGAACTATAATATATTTAATCAGATTCATTATTCTAAGTTATTATTATTTGATTGAATTTTCCATTTTAGTAATCACATTCAATGATGTAGCATAAACATTATCCATGGCTTTATTTTCATCACCAGGCGCATAGCGTGCAAATTCACATTCATTCAGTGCATCGATAAACTCTTTAATTAATTCATCGTTCACACCACGTTTCTGCAGTTTATCTTCTACATTGCTCTTTGAAAGTTTTGCAACAGGAATGTTCAATTTATCACTTACATATCCCCAAAGTGCTTTCAGAACTTCATCATAGAATAATTCCTTTTTATTCTCAGCAAGAAGTTTACCGGCAACTTTCATACGTTTTACAGCTACTTTATTGGCTTTTTTGGTACGTACCTTAGCAACATTCGCATTTTCCTTAGCCTGCTTGTAATGGAAAATAAAGAATAATGCAAACGCAAGGAATGGTACGATATAACACAACCAGTAAATCCATGAGCCAAAGAAGAATTCATTGCGTGGCAACAATTCGACATTATTCAATTTGATAAAGCGAATGTCTTCTCCAAGAATTTTTAGATCTTCTTTATTCGTGAAGTTTGCTACTACATTATCGGCATTTCCAGCACCTTTCTCAACCTGAACGGGATATGCCTGAGTCGTCAGAGTTTTGTAAGATTTACTTTTCAAATCGAAATAACTGAATGAAACCGGAGGAATCGTGTAATCGCCGGCATGTCTTGGGATGGCCAGATATTCCACAACTTTATTTCCAGTCAGACCGGTTGATGTAAGACGCATTTGATTGTCCACTTTTGGTTCATAAACCTCAAAGCTTTCCGGGAATTTAACATCAGGATTACCAATAAGTTTCATATTTCCCGTTCCGGAAATAATCAATTTCAAGGTAATAGCATCATTCGTTTTTAATTCTTGAGTATTAATTGTTGAGGATATTGAGAAATCACCAACAGCACCAGAGAAATCAGCTGGTTTACCCGATGGTAATGGCAATACATCAATTTTAATAGCAGGTGTAGAAACAGCTTTCTTTACTGCAACCACATTAGATCCGCCATTAAAGAAAGCATCGAAGGGGTCGGCACTTCTTACCACTTTTTCGATAGCAACATCAAAACGGGCAGGATCGATGGTTAACTCACCACTTTGTTGTGGAAACAATACAAACTGACGATAAACTATAGTAAAATAATTGCGCCCTTTATAGTGTTCCTGAGTCCATGTGGCATGAGTAGGACGTTCGATTTCCTGTTGATGAAAACCTTTGAAATCTGGCAGACGTACATTCTCAAGTGTCATTCGTGATTCAAGAGAATATATCTTATAAGTCAGCATGAATGCTTCCTGCTCATAAACCTTTGTCTTAGTGACATTGGCTGTAACAAAAACCTCCTGATTAGATACAGACTGATTATTTGAAGACGATGCATTCCCGCTTTGACCGGCTGAAGAAGATGAAACACTTCCTGCAGGTGTATCTGGTGGAAGAACTTTTATCTTCAATGCATTAGATATTGCCTGATTACCATTGGCCGTAGCAGTTGCGCCGGGAATATTATAATCTCCCGGTTCGCTTGCCAAAAGCACATAAGTAAAAGTAACACCCGACTCAGACTGCATAGAACCATTAACGATTTGAGTATTCGAATAAGTGCTTCTTGATGGTCCCATCAAAACTTCGAATCCTTTCATAGATGGCGCTCTGAAGTCTTTAACCTTTTGCGTATTGAATTTATATGAAATTCTGAATCGTTCTCCGGCTACAACAACATCAGGTCCGCTTGCTACAAATGAAACCTCATCGGCATAAGCGTTAAGAGCGATAGTAGTTAAAGTTATAAATAAGAAAATCAGTTTTCTCATTGTTCCTGTATTATTAAAGTCTTTTTAAATTAAAATTGAATACCAATTACCAGTCTTTCTCTAAACGAGAACCCTGAATCACTTGTTGCTTCTGCATCTTTTCCTGAGTCTCTTTTTCATCCTGCATTACAGCATTGAGTAACTGTTCAGCATTCTCACGAGACATTTCATTTTCGTTATTCTCAGGTTGCGACTGATCCTGATTTTGATCCTGCTGATCCTGGTTCTGGTCTTGATTTTGTTCTTGTTCTTGTTCCTGTTCCTGATCTTCATTCTGATCCTGATTCTGATCATCCTGATTTTGGTCCTGGTTCTGATCCTGCTGATCCTGCAATTGTTTTTGGGCAAGTGCCAGATTGTATCTAGTCTCATCGTCTTTCGGATTGTTCCTTAAAGACATCTTATAAGCCTCAATTGCTTTAGCATAATCCTGACCTGCCTGAAAAATAACCCCCATATTATGATAGATATGAGCAAGTTTCATTTTATCACGCTCCAATTGTCTGCTTTCTTCTAATTTAGCAGCATCAGCATATTGACTAATAGCTTCTTCATATTTTTCCTGCTGAGTCAATGCATTACCGATATTATATACCGCTGTCGAAGACATCGGATTTGCTTCAAGCGCTTTGCGGTAACTCACTTCAGCATCAATAAACAAACTATCTTTATATTGTCTGTTCCCTTTGCGAAGGAAGTCACGTTCTTCTTTCTGCGCAAAAGTGGCAATACTTATAAAACTACAAATCAATAACAATATATATTTCTTATTCATCTGCATATCATCATTTTTTAGAGAATAAATGAATGTTTCTAAAGAGTGGATTCTTACGTTCAAGAATCAGTATATCTGCCAATAGTAAAAGGAGAATAACCCAGGCAAATACCTGAAACTGTTCATTGTATTCTGAGTAAACTTTCGTTTCAATATCAGATTTAGCCAGTTTGTCTACTTCCTGCTCAATGGCACGCTGTGCTGAATTCGAGTTATCGACACGAACATACACCCCGTTTCCGGCTTTAGCTATTTCCTGACACATCTGCTCGTTCAGGCGGGTAACAACAACATTTCCTTCACGGTCACGACGGAAATCATTGGTTCCTTCTATCGGAATAGGTCCACCTTCGGGCATACCAATACCCATCACATTAACCTGAATTCCTTTGGCGGCAGCAGCTTTTGCAGCTTCCATGGCATCACCTTCATGATTTTCGCCATCGGTAATCAGAATAATTGAACGCCCTACTCCTTCCTGGGGAGTAAAACTGCGTGCAGCCAGATTAATTGCCGCCCCGATAGCAGTACCCTGTTTAGATATTAAAGACGGGTGAATAGATGATAAAAACATCTTTGCCGAAATATAATCGCTGGTTATAGGCAATTGCGTAAATGCGTCACCGGCAAAAACCACTAAACCAATTTTATCATTCTCCATGCCATCAACGAGTCTGGAAATAATACGCTTTGCTCTTTCAAGACGTGAAGGCTGAATATCCTGTGCCAGCATTGAGTTTGAGATATCAAGAGCGATAATAACCTCAATACCTTTTTTCTTTGTTGTTTCCAGTTTTGACCCAAACTGAGGTCGGGCAAGTAAAAATGGAAAAAGGAATATAGCACCCAGAATAAGTCCGAATTTCACATCAGGGCGAAATCTCGAAACACCGGGCATAAGTTGTCGCATCAACTCAGGATCACCGAATTCACGCAACCTCTTTCTTTTTAAATAATTGGAATAGATATATCCAATCAGATAAAGAGGAACTAAAAATAGTAAATATAAAAAGTTCGGTTCTTCAAATCGAAACATAAGCCATCAAAATTTTAAGGTAACTTTTTCAATATAGAATTACGAAGCAAAACTTCGAGCAAAATACAGAGAAGAGCAACAATAGCAAACCATCTGAATTCTTCCTGACGGTTACTGTACTCTTTCACATTCAGTTTAGTTCTTTCGAGTTTATCAATCTCTTCGTATACTTCTTTTAATTTCGAGTTACTTGTTGCACGATAATAATTTGCGTCCGTTGTTTTGGCAATTTTTGTCAATGTATTTTCATCAATTTCGACAGGTACATTGACATATTGAACCATATTACCTACCGGATAAGGATATGGCGCAGTGCCATTTGTACCTACACCGATGGTATAAACACGAATACCAAAGCTTTTTGCAATTTCAGCGGCAGTCATAGGCGATATATCACCCATATTATTGACACCATCTGTTAAAAGAATAATTACTTTAGATTTAGCTTTACTGTCTTTCAAGCGTGTTACCGCATTGGCAATACCCATACCGATTGCAGTACCATCCTCAATCATACCCGTGGCTATGTTATTAACCATACTTGATAATACAGTATGATCGACTGTCAGAGGCGTTTGTGTGAAACTCTCACCGGCAAAAATCGTAATACCAATATTATCGTTTGGGCGACCATTTATAAAAGATGCTGCAACATCCTTAGTTGCTTCAAGACGATTAGGTTTTAAATCTTCGGCAAGCATACTTGTCGACACGTCGATAGCAAGCATAATATCAATACCTTCTATTTCACTATTTTGCCAACGATCAGTAGACTGAGGGCGTGTCAGTACAAAAATAAGCATGACCAGAGCAATGATTCGTAAAATGAACGGAACATGTAGCAGGTAGTTCTTATAGCTCTTTGGCGCATTGGCATAAATGCTTGCGTCAGAGACCTGAAGTGTAGCCTGACTTTTCTTCCATTTCATTATATACCATACAATATATGGTATTAATAATATCAATAGAAATAAATATGCAAAATTGGCAAAAACCATTCTAATCAAATTTAAGTTTGTTTGTAATCAGATTTAAGAGAACAGATGATAAAGCTGTACACAGACAAAGATGACAGAGAAAGCCAAAGCTGCGCCAACCACAACAATTCCTGCGATTAAAAGTATTTTAGCACGCAAAGAACGCTTCTCTATAATCGTTATCTCTGTAGGCTGAGGTGTTTTATTCTCATCTTCAGGATTCTTTGTTTCATCAATAAAGTCGATTGCATTTACCAGATTCGCATCATTTTCGTTAATCATCGGATTATGTTTTGCAAACTTCACAAGGTCGGCAGTCAGCAATAAATCTTTCAAATCCTTTAATGCATCTTTATCGGTTTCTTTATTTAGCTGATCCAGAATCTCAGCCGAAGTCATTTCCAGTGCATTGAATCCGAAACGATCGCGAATATAAGTACGGATAACATCAGTCAATTGCGTATAATATGCTTTCGGATCGCCTGTCTTCCAGACTTTCTCATTCTTTATCTTTTCAATAGCAGACATGGCAGCCTGATGAGGAGGAACTTTAGGTTCAACCTTCACTTTTCTGATAATCGGTTTATTGTCACTCAATCGTTTACACAGATAAATCAATAAGATCAATATCGGAATGACAAGAAATGCACAGATAATCAATCCAATCCAGTCACCAATCACAAAATCAGGTTTCATATTCGCTTTCTGACCAAAGAAATAATCAGGATTAAGCGAATCCAATGGAATAGAATAAGAATAAACTTTCAGTGCGAGTGGATTTGATGCATAGGTTTGATTATCGACTTCTACCTGCATTGGTGGCAGATAATACAAAGCCGAATCAAATGAAGTAACAATATAAGATTGTGTTATCAGCATTCTGCGCTTATCATTCAGATATTGCGTATCAGGCTTTTGAACATCTATAATCTCCACTCCCCGAATCAAAGTATCGATATATGCAGGAAAAACTGCATGCTGATTGGCATCCATAGATACCTGCAGATTAATTGCAGTTTGCTCACCGATCATGATCTGCAAAGAATCAATTGTCGCATCTACCGTAACAGATTGCGCTGATCCTTTGGGAATAAAACATAGAGTAAATAATATAAGAATAAGATATTTTTTCATATTCAATCCATCAATTACGTTTAGCAAACAAGTTTAGAAGCGCTTTCACATAATCCTGATCTGTTCTGACAGATACAGAATCTACATTACTCTTAGTGAACGTATCATTCAGTTCTGCCTGTCTGTTCATCCACCAGCTGTAATGAGCATTTCTAACGGCCTTCGAAGAAGTATCAATCCATTGTTCCACGCCAGTTTCTGCATCTTTTACCTTCATTAATCCTACAGGCGGTAATTCAGCAACACGTCTGTCATATATCTGCACGGCCACCAAATCGTGTTTACGATTAGCAATAGTCATTGCATTGCGAAAGTTTTCTTTATCAATAAAATCAGATAAAACAAAAGCAGTGCACCGTCTCTTCATGACATTTGTCAGATACTCCAGCGCCATTTTAATGTTTGTCAGCTGACTCTCAGGTCTGAAATCGATTAATTCGCGAATGATGCATAAGATATGTTTCCTTCCCTTTTTGGGAGGAATAAATTTTTCAATTCGATCAGAAAAGAAAATCACACCAATCTTATCATTATTCGACATTGCCGAAAATGCCAGTGTGGCTGCAATTTCAGTAACCATATCGCGCTTAAGCTGTTTTATGGTACCAAATTCCAAACTACCCGAAACATCAACCAGCAGCATCAAAGTCAACTCACGTTCTTCTTCAAAAACCTTTATATAAGGCTTATTGAAGCGAGCTGTCACGTTCCAGTCAATATCACGAATATCGTCACCAAACTGATATTCGCGTACTTCAGAAAACGCCATACCCCTACCTTTAAAGGCAGAGTGATACTGACCGGCAAATATATTATTCGAAAGTCCGCGCGTCTTGATTTCTATCTTACGTACCTTCTTTAAGATCTCACTTGTTTCCATGTGCAGAGGTTAAGCAATTATTTAATTTGATAAGCATCGCAAGCAGACAACTACTTGCTGATACTTAAAATAATAAAGATAAAATACCGCAAATCAAAGATTAAGGTACTTCAACGCTATTCAAAATCTTGCTTATAATTTCGTCAGAAGTCATATTGCTGGCTTCTGCTTCATAACTTAATCCGATACGATGACGAAGTACATCATGTGCTACAGCACGAACATCTTCAGGAACCACATAACCACGGCGTTTGATAAACGCATATGTACGGGCTGCCAGTGCCAGGTTGATAGATGCACGAGGAGAACCACCGAATTCAATCATATCTTTCAGCTCTTTCAAACCATATTTTTCAGGGAAACGTGTCGCGAATACGATATCAACGATATAACGTTCAATCTTTTCATCGAGATAAACCTGACGAACCACTTTTCTTGCTTCAAGAATTTCCTCTGCTTTAAGAATAGGTTTTACATCAAACTTCTCACCGCTGATATTTTGACGGATAATCAGTTTTTCTTCTTCAGGTTTTGGATAGCTGATAACAACTTTCAGCATGAAACGGTCAACCTGTGCTTCAGGCAACGGATAGGTACCCTCCTGCTCAATTGGATTTTGGGTAGCCAGGACAAGGAAAGGTTCAGGAAGCTGGAATGTCTCTTTGCCAATTGTAACCTGACGTTCCTGCATCGACTCAAGCAAAGCACTTTGTACTTTAGCAGGAGCACGGTTAATTTCATCGGCCAATATAAAGTTTGCGAAGATAGGACCTTTCTTTATCTGGAATGTTTCATCTTTCTGACTGTAAACCATTGTACCGAGTACGTCGGCAGGAAGTAAGTCGGGTGTAAACTGTATACGACTATATTTTGCATGGATTAAAGATGCGAGAGTTTTAATTGCAAGTGTTTTTGCCAGACCGGGCACACCTTCAAGTAACACGTGTCCATCCGAAAGCAATCCGATAAGTAATGATTCTACCAAATGTTTCTGACCAACAATAATCTGGTCCATACCGGTGATAAGATTAGTAACGAAAGCACTTTGTTTTTCTATTCTTTCGTTCAATTCACGAATATCAATTGTTTCAGCCATAAATTAGAACTATTTTATTGTTTAACTTTTACTAAATCTTCAATAATATAGCAAGGTAACTTCTATATTTGGTTCAAATATACATGATATAATTAACCATTACAACTAAAAAAAATTAAAAAGAGTTGAACAGTTTAGATTAAACTATTTTACAAAATAAGGATTAGCCATTATAGCAATAAAAAAACTCCCTTTCGACCGAAGTCAAAAGGGAGCTGTTTTAATCCATTTGTAAAAGACTGCGAATTATTCAGCAGCAGCTTCTTCAGCTGGAGCTTCTTCAGTTGCAGGAGCTTCAGCTTCTGCCTGAGCAGCAAGTTCTGCAGCTTTCTTCTCAGCAAGAGCTTTAGCTTTTGCTTCGTTTACTTTCTTCTCTGCATCAAGAGCCGCTTTTTCTTTCGCTTTCTTGTCTTCTTCCTGTTTAGCTTTCAATGTAGCCAAGCCAGTTTGTTTGTCTTTTTTCCAGGCATCAAACTTAGCATCTGCTTCAGCCTGACCAAAAGCGCCTTTTTTAACACCACCCAAAAGATGTTTCATCATGTAAACACCTTCGCCAGATAGAATGTTACGTACTGTGTCAGTTGGTTGTGCACCTGAAAGAACCCAGTGTAAAGCGCGTTCGAAATTCAAATCTACTGTAGCAGGATCGGTATTAGGGTTGTAAGTACCAATCTTCTCTGTAAATTTACCATCACGTGGTGCTCTGCTGTCTGCAATTACAATTGAATAGAACGCATAGCTTTTGCGTCCGTGTCTTTGCAATCTGATTTTAGTTGCCATTTTAAATAAATGTTTTAATTATTGATTTGAATTAATGCTACTATCTCGTAATAGCGGTGCAAAGGTAATACAATCATATAAAACAGGCAAACGTACAATCATCTTATTTTCAAATCTTACCTATATATTATAGTCTTTAAACATTCACAAAATCATCGGTATAGTTTAACCAATTATATTTTGTAACATAAATCTTAAATTTCAGCAAAAAATGCATTAATACTTTATCATTTTCTTCAAATTTAAATGCTTTCCTTCCAAATAAATAACTATCTTTCGGACAAATTCATATACATTTAAAAAGATGGAAACTACTGTACTCACTACTACTTGTATATTGATAGCGATAGGGGTATTAATCAAACGATTCCCGATGCTGATAGGCGGCTATAATACATTGCCTAAACATGAAAGACAAAATGTAGATATAAAAGGCCTTTCCACTTTTATGTGTTATAGCCTCGTTGGCATGGGCATAGCACCACTATTGGTTTTTTATATTTGTCTGGGCATAGGCCATGCTGACTGGGCAGGCTTAAGTATTCTTATTCCACTCGCCTATATTCCATTTCTTATTTATAAAGCAAATTCATACGACCATAACAAGCATAAAAGGAGCAGAAAATATGTTGTTTTCATCAGCATGGCAATGATCGTCGTTGTAGGCTTATTTATGTTTTACGGAATCTCTCCTACTTCCATCCGGATAAATCAGAATCAACTCACATTCACAGGAATGTTTGGTACAACAAGATCAATAGATAGTTTTACAGGTGTAAAGCTAACAGACTCCTTGCCACAGATCTCGAGACGACTTAACGGTCTTTCGGTAGGTGGAATCAATAAAGGACGATTTCAGCTAAACAGCGGAGGAAGTTGCCTGATGTATCTGTCCTCTAACGATAGTCCTTATATTGTATTTGTTGAAAAAAGCGGAAGGGAGATTTTTTACAACTCCAGAAACAGCGAAATGACTTACGAAATGTTCCGGGAACTATTATCACTCTTCCCTTCTAAATAAACTTATCAAGCTAATAATTTAAAACGCATACGAAGAATGTGGCGTTCATCATTATAATCATAGCTTATGATTTTAAACACTCCGATTTCTGATGTATTTTCCACATGCGCACCAATACAGGCACAAGCATCGTAATCGCCCACCTTTACTATTCGCAAGGTTTCGCTTGCATCTTCAGGAAGTTTGCTTAAATCGACGATTGAAGCAGCCTCATCTTTAGCCATGAACTCTATCGTCACTGGCAGATTTAGCGAGATCACCTCATTCACCTTATCTTCAATCCACTGCATCTGTTCGGGCGATGGACATTCGGCCAATTCATAATCACATTTACTTTTCTTACGTTCGATGTGCGCATTTTTAGAACGCGGACATCCAAATGTTTTGACCATAGTAGCATTCAGAATATGTTCTGCGGTATGCATCGGATTATTATAATCTTTTTTGGGCTGATTTATTTCTTGTTGATTCATCTCTGCTGATTTATTAATTATCACGCAAAAATAGAATTAATCATAACTATAAGAAAAGAGAAGATACATATTTATATGGAGAATCTAAGAAAAAGCACGATTCTTAAAGAAAAAGTAAGTAAAAACAGGCAAAAGGAAACATATGGGCATAAAAAAAGGAGTCACGCCTGACTCCAACCTTTGTTAACCTTAAATCTAATACTATGAAAAACACACTACAAATATACGGACTTTACAGATATCTGCAAATAAAACAAGAAAATTCTTATGC